>CANCKV010000001.1 GCA_947378615.1 Chitinophagaceae bacterium
CTTTCATTTTGGACAACACATTAAAAACTAAAGACATTCAGAACGTTGTGCTTATTTTTGCAAAGTTTAAATAAATAGAATTTCATTGTTTTATTTTCAAATACAGCTTCAATACATTAAGATATGAGTTCATTAACAACATTTGTCAATCATTTTAAGACAAAATCCTTACGGCAACTCGTTGCTAACTTTAGAAACGAATATATTTCAGATGGTATTAATGAAACAATCTTAAAAGATAATCCAATTGACCAATTTGAGGTTTGGTTCAATGAAGCCGTATCCAATAAACTGAATGAACCGAATGTCATGAGTCTTTCAACAATACAGGCTGACGGAAAACCGTCAAACAGAATCTTACTATTAAAAGGATTTGACGAAAAAGGGTTTGTGTTTTATACTAACTACGGCAGTAGAAAAGGGAAGGAAATAGAAGGGAATAACCATGCGGCAATGACCTTTTTGTGGTTGGAGTTGTATAAACAAGTCAGGATTGAAGGAACCTTACACAAGGTATCCGCATTAGAATCAGATACATATTATAAAAGCCGACCACGAGGAAGTCAGATAGGTGCATGGGTTTCAGAACAAAGTCAACCGATAAATGACAGGGCAGAATTGGAAAGAAAAGTGGAGGAGGTAGAAGAACGGTTCAAAGGCAAACCTGTCACAAGACCCGAAAATTGGGGAGGGTATTGCTTAGTTCCTGCTGTGGTAGAATTTTGGCAAGGTCGGGCAAGTCGTTTACATGACCGAATAGAATATAGACTTGGGGATGACCAAACTTGGACAAAACAAAGATTGGCGCCTTGAGTGATGGTGTAAATTATATGTTTTTGGCATTAGGACACACATCGTATTATTCCTCCGAGTTTCGTATGTCCTCAAAATTTTTAAAGTAAAAAACTTATTTACACCATTCCCACAATAATCATTCAAGAATGAGTTAGGGAATTATCTTACAAAAATTTATCTTAAAAATTTTGCTAAACTCTGCATCATAAGCTACACCCTATCATACATCTTCGTCAATCTGATTCCTAATATTTTTATACATCTTGACATTGATATCATATCTCTTGATCCGAAGACCTATTATACGTTCTGTAATTCCCATTATTTCAGCAGCTTTCACAAGATTGCCTCTAGTAGAGGTTAGCGTATCTATTAGCATTTGCTTTTCTACACCCTCCAATACATTTTGAAGTGTTCCCTTTAATTCAGTATGTGATGATTCTGCTGTTTGCAGTGTAGGTGGCAAAATGTCGGAACTAATCACACCGTTTGTGCATAATATACAGGCACGTTCAATACAGTTTTCTAACTCACGTATATTTCCTGGCCAACTATAAATCATCAATAAATCGATGGCACTACTCGAAATCCGCTTAATGTTGGCATTATTCGCTTTATTAAACTTTTCAATAAAATGGTCAGCAAGCGTAGGGATGTCTGTTTTTCTTTCCCTAAGAGAAGGTATAAATATTGGAAACACATTTAAACGATAATAAAGGTCTTCGCGGAAAAGGTTTTGCTTTATCAATTCTTCTAAGTTTCTGTTGGTTGCGGCTATTATCCTAACATCTGTTTTAATTGTTTCAATCCCTCCTACCCTATCAAACTCTCTTTGTTGTAATACTCGAAGTAACTTCACTTGAATTAACATTGGGAGGTCTCCGATTTCATCTAAAAAAATGGTTCCAAGGTCAGCTAATTCAAAACGCCCTTTTCGTTGGTTGGCGGCACCTGTAAAAGATCCTTTTTCATGCCCGAACAATTCGCTTTCAATCAAATTTTCGGGCAATGCCGAGCAGTTTACTTTAATGAAAGGCATTTTCGATCGGGAACTTGCATTATGTATTGCTTCAGCAACAAGTTCCTTTCCTACACCATTTTCACCTCTGATTAAAACGGTTGCATTAGTAGGTGCAACGGTGGAAACTAGCTTATAAACCTCTTCCATTTTGCCAGAATGACCAATAATCTTAAACGGTCTTTGAGGCCCTTTTAGTTCTTGGTTAAGCTTTTCATTCTCTTGTTTCAAGCGTTCGATTTCTTCCAATTGATCCTGTCTTAATTTCACTGCTTGTGCAATCATTGAACCAACGATACTTAACGTTTCTACATCTTGGGTAGTAGAAAATTTATCAGACTTCAATCTATAAATACCTATTGTACCCATTGCCTCTTCCTCCAATTTAATAGGCACACATATAAAGGATGTACTCTTATTCTTATTTAAATCAAATCCTGTTTTGTTTAAAAACCTTCTTTCTTGGGAAATATCAGGAATGGTTACTGAACATCCCGTCTTAACGACCATCCCTGTAATCCCTTCCCCAATCTTATAAATTCCTTTTGCTTTGGCAGAAGCGGTTAATCCGTACCCATCTTCAATGAAAATGGTTGACAAATCCCTATTTAAAATTGAAATAATACTTCTTTTTGCATAAATGTATTGACTCATCAATTCTAAAATCGGATAGAGTACATCCTTAATATCTACGCTACTATTCAATAATCTACTTATTTCAAAAAACATTGGGAGTTCCGATTCACCGTAGCATTCCCTCCCATGTTTGACACTACATTTTAGCATATTCTCAATTTTTTTCTTTTTTTCCAAATTTAACACTTAGACTAATAAAAAAAATTGATACTAATCAACTTCCTAAATTATTTTTTATAATTCATGATTTAAGCAATCGTTTTCATGAAAAATTAAAGGAAACGAACCAAGATTTTTCGTTTTTCAAAAACAATAACAATTGTTTTTATAAAATAATGCTACAATTAATTACATTATAGAATTTATGCATTAATAGTGATTCCATCAAGAACCAACGCTTTTATCTTATCAAGTACAATAACCATGTTTGAAATGTCTTCATCAGAAATAGCCTTTTTATCATATTTTGCTAGAGAACAAAGATTTTGAATATTGTCAAAATAGTACATCTGTTCAATAAGGTCATCATCAAGTTCAACAAACTTCTTCATTTCCTTTGCCATTGTTTTCAATGTATGGCATAGTGGCAATTCATTTTTGGAAACAAATAATGCCATTATATACTTTTCCAATGACATGGAAATGGTATTGTACAAAATTTCATTCGTAAAGACGTTCTTTCGCCTTAAACCGCCAATTGATAACTTGTAATAGTCATTGGCTTCTTTTAAAAAATCGCTCTTACTAACTTCGTGGATCATGTGCTTAATATTAATTGTGATTGAATGAATTATTTCTTTAAAATTGATGAATATCCTTGTTGGTTTAATCTGTATTCTAAACAGAAAACTGATATAATTCCTTGACCTCATCCTGAGAAAGTGCACGCTTTAACCTGCGTGACCTTTCTTTTATCTTATCCAATAATTTATTGGATTCGGGTTTAGAAATTGATAAGGCAACACTGTTCAGATAGTGCATCAAAGCAGCAGTACCCGAATGTTTTCCAAAAACAAATTCCCCTTGTTCCCTACCCACCATTTCAGGAATGATTATTTGGTAACTAAGTCGGTTATTTAAGATACATTTTGTATGAATGCCCGATTCGTGACTAAAAACCTTACTTCCGATGATTGGCTTTTGACAATGAATGTCTATTGCAGCCGCTTTACTTACGGTCTGACAAAGGCTATTCAACTTCTTTGTATTGATACCATGCGAGAAACCTCCCATCATTTCGAGTGCAACTGCCACTTCTTCCAAAGCTGCATTACCTGCCCTTTCTCCAATACCATTTACAGTAAGGCTTGTCGCATCCGCTCCCGATTGTACGGCAGTAATTGTATTGGCAGTTGCCATTCCTAAATCGTTGTGACCATGAAATTCCAAAGAAATATGTGGCACTTCTCTTTTTATCTTAGCAAACAGATGGTGAGTTTGCAAGGGCGTTAATTTTCCTACCGTATCGGCAATACGCAATCTCGATGCACCTAACTGTTGTGCAAATCCTAAGAAATAAGAAAGGAAAGAATATTCAGCACGGGATGCATCCTGTGCACCGATAGCCACAAAGTCAAACTTATCGGTAGCATAGTTTATTAATTCTAACATATTGCTAATTACCCAATCATAATTTTTTCCCATTGAATTGAGCAAAATGTCTGACACAGGAAAGGAGATGTTGATACTGTTTACACCACTCTTCACTGCTGCCTCAATATCATGTTGTGTTGCCCTGCACCAAGCAGTACATTTAAAACCAAAATCCATAGAAACAATGGCTTTGATGTCATTTATTTCCTGTATTCCCATTGCAGGAGTGCCCACTTCTATTTCCCTGACACCCACCTCTGCAAGCAATTCGGCTATCTTCAATTTCTCGTGAAGCTCAAAAACGACTCCTGGTGTTTGTTCACCATCACGTAAGGTCGTATCAATTATCAGCACATCCTTTTTCATGGTTTTACATTTTAGTTAAAAAAAGGTCTCAACACATAGGCATATAGTCTCAGATAGAAAGACATAGTTTTTTCTATTCCTTATAAAAAAGAAGTTCACATAGGATGCTACTTCGTAACATTCAGCAACTTCTTATTTTATTCCTTCTTTACAGAAATGGGTTAGTAAGAATTAATCAGAATTTAATTAATCACAAATCAGGTATTTCTCAACCGCCTTACCTTCTTCTAGAGCTTCGAGAATTTCATCAACCGCTTCTTCGTTAATGGCACCGTACCAAAAATTATGTGGATGAACAACTATTACAATACTTTGCGAACAAACATTCAAGCATCCTGTACTTGAAATTACGGCATCGAAACCATGGGCTGGGGCTTCTTCCATCAAATAATTAATAATTTCAGGGGCATGCTTTTTGTTACAACCACCTTTTGGTTCTGCACCAATACGATATGAATTACATACTAAAATATGAATTTCAGGCTTCTTCATGTTTGCTATTTTTTATTATTATGAAAAGTTTTTTTACTAAAAAATCATTCGAATCCCACTATTATACCACTTGGTTAAATGAAGAAATATATTAAGAACACTATTTTAAAAAAAAATTACCTCTATTAAGTGTTGCCTAGTAATATTACTTTGTTATCCTATGGAAAAACTTGGAAAATATTAGGCACACCCCACTGCTGTACCCCGACAAGTATCCCCACATTTGAAAGCATCTGGCATTTTAACCGTCTTTACTTCTTTATTGAAATACACCCCTTCCAATCCTTCGTCAATAATCCCTGTCATTTGAATGACTCTAATGCCAGAATTTTGTAAAATTTTCAAAGGTTTTGAGCCAACTCCTTCTATTAACATCGCCCTACAGTCCTTTAAAGTTTCAGCCAACAGTTTCCACCTTTCATCCCCACAACCTGGCTCAGGTGTCACTCTTTCTTCTACATATTGAAAGCCATTTTGAGTTTGTTTGAAAATATACAGTGTTTCTGCCTCACCAAGATGCATATTTACCAAAGCCCCTTCTAGTGTTGCTACGGCAGTGTATGGTCTATCTTCGGTAGGCTTCAACGGACGCATAGAATATTCTCTCAACATGTCATTCGTACCTTCAAAATCATGACCAAGTAATCCTGCTGCATCTGCCCTACATCGAGAACAATGTGTCATTAAACTGATATGTTCTTTTACTTCTTTACGCAAATTAGTCATCATAGATGCAGTTGGTTTCTCAGTATCTTCAAATGCAGTGTCTTTAGTTGGCAAAATTGGAATACAATTCATCACATCGGCACCTAGTGAAGCCACCTTCTTTGCCACTTCTTCCACATGTTTATCATTGACTCCTGGAACTATTACTGAATTAATTTTAACTGTTATTCCCTTAGCCTTTAACAATGGAATTGCTTCTAATTGACGACTAATCATTAGTTCGGCGGCGGCTTTACCACGATAGATTACCTTATTATCACGAACCCACGCATAGATTTGACCACCTATTTCTGAATCAATAGCGTTGATAGTTATTGTTACGTGGGTAACATTATATTCGGCTATCTTATCGATATATGGTTTGAGGTTAAGTCCATTTGTAGAAAGACAAAATATCTTTTCTGGAAAAGCCTCATTTGCCAAACGCATCGTTTCAAGGGTTTCTTCAGGATTGGCAAATGGGTCGCCTGGTCCTGCAATTCCTATTACAGAAAGATTGGGCAAATGTGCATCCAAATCCTTTAAATACTCAACAGCCTGATAGGGAGAGAGGATTGCAGAACTCACGCCTGGTCGGCTTTCGTTTACGCAATCAAACTTTCTGTTGCAATAATTGCAACTTATATTACACTTTGGAGCCACTGGTAAATGTACTCGGGAATGTGTGTGACGGGCTTCTGCATCAAAACATGGATGTGCAGTAGTGTTTGTTGTTGCTGCTGACATAAAATTAGAGTTATAAGTTATGAAATATGAATTATGAAATATGAGTGATGAAATATGAGTGATGAGTTCTTTTTTACTTGAAAAATATTAAGGTATGTTGTCATAATAAGTTAAGTATTCTAAATTATAAGTAGTTATGGGACTTCTCACTCATCACTTATAACTCATAGTTCATCACTCATTAAATATATTTATAGCCTATTGGCGAATTTTCTTGCTTGTATTCTATCAGGGCATTTACTATCCTATCGAAAAGCTGCATTGTTCCCTGATAACCAAGATGTTGTAAACGTTGAGCCCCAAATCTGTCGTGGACTGGAAATCCTATTCGTACCAAAGGAATATTCAGTCTTCTTGCTATATAATACCCTTTGCTATGACCTATGATAATATCGGGTTTCAACTCATCTGCCATTTCATTCATGGATTCAAAGTCCATATTGTTCATTATTTTCACATCTTTAGTTTTGCCTTCGGTCAATTCATCTATCATTTGTTTGAGACGTCCACCTGTTCCACCGGAAGCAATCAAGACAGGTTCGATTCCTATTTCCAATAGTAACAGAACCATACCAATGACCAAATCTTCTTCACCATAGATAATGGCACGCTTTCCGAAGGTATATTTATGACCATCCACATAAGAATCTATCAATCGCCCACGTTCATCTTTCAATTTTTGGGAAGTTGGCTTATTGGAAAACCACTCCAATAATTCAAAGAATTTATCGGTTTCCTTTATTCCTATTGGCATTCCAATCCGATGATAAGGAATATTCCTATTGACTTCGAGCCATTCGCCTGCAGTCAACACTTGTTTGGCTTTATTGACCCTAGTATTCATGGCTCCTTCATTTAGGATATATCCAAACTCAATGGAACCTCTTGCAGCACCTGTACGTTTGATATCGGAAACCAAAGTTCCACCGGGAGGAATCAAATGATATTTTTCCCAATTTGGATTATCAAGAGAATCAGAATAGTCGGGAAACAGTACATAATCTAAACCAAAACTGCTTATAATCTCTTTCAAATGACGGATATCTTGAGGGGAAACAAAACCAGAAAAGATATTGATATGTTCCCCGACTTTGGCATCTTTTACTGCCAAAGTGGAAATAGTTGCAGAAACAGTCTCGTGGAAACCATCGATGTGAGTGCCTTGATAACCTGGAGTAGAGGCATAAACCAATTCAGGCAATAATTCAGACCCCCAATTCATTTGTCGATATTCTTTTATCAACCGATTAACATCCTCACCAATTGTTTCACTCAAACAGGCTGAAGAAATTCCAATTACTTCGGGTCTGTATTGTCTGATAATATTATCCAAACCAAGATTGAAGTTTTTATGTCCTCCAAAGATGGTGGTCTCTTCGCTAAAATTAGTAGAAGCAATATCAACAGGTTCCTTAAAATGACTGATTATATACCGACGGATATAAGTAGCACAACCTTGTGAACCATGAATCATCGGGATACAACCATGAATACCTTTGAACACAAGGCTCGCACCTAAAGGGGAACAAAGCTTGCAGGCATTGCGGACGGAAGCGGCACTTCCTGGCATTTTTGTAGTAGATGATTCCATTGCTTTTTAATTTAAAGTGTGTTTTGTTGTACGTTATAAGTTTTACGTTATAAGTTATAAGTTTTACGTTATAAGTTATAAGTTTTACGTTGTACGTTTTACGTTGTACGTTTTACGTTGTGAGTTTTACGTTGTGAGTTTTACGTTGTGAGTTTTACGTTATATGTTTCAGAACGTTTAACGTATAACTTAAAACGTAATACTCTAACGGGTGAATTGCCAAACTGGGCTCATTGCGGTGGCGTAAATTTCTTTTGCAAAATTTAGCATCCCTTCATAACCTGCTAGTCCCTCCTTTCGTTCGTGATTATGGTCGCAGAAACCAAGACCTAACTTATAAGCAATAGGACGTTCCTTGACCCCACCAATGAAAATGTCTGCTTTCTTTTCTTTTACAAATTGAGAAAGTTCAATAGGGTTTGAGTCATCTACTATGATAGTTCCTTCATCACAAAGCTCTTGAATGAGTGCATAATCTTCGGGAGTTCCAGTTTGAGAACCAACTACCACTGTTTGTACTCCTATCAACCGTAGAGCTTTTATCAGAGAGATTGCCTTGAAAGAACCTCCTACATAGATGGCTGCCTTTTTACCTTGAAGTTTTTCCTTATACATTCTGATTACAGGCATGATTCGGGCAAACTCTTCTTTTATGAGGAGTGAGGCATTTTCCATCAACTCCTTTTCCTTAAAAAACTTTGCCACACCATATAGCGCATCTGACATATCCTCGACACCAAAATAAGATACCTTCATAAAAGGCTGACCATATTTTTCCTTCATAATTTTTGCCAGATACATCATTGAACCTGAACATTGTACTACATTTAGTCCTGCCTTGTGTGCGTTCCTAATGTCATCTACACGTCCATCACCCGTTATTGTAGCATTGATGTAGATACCCATTTTCCGATAATATTCCTGCAATAACCATAACTCACCTGCGATATTGAAATCGCCAAGAATATTGATGCTAATCTTAGGAATTTCCCTGTCTGAAGTACCTACTAAAGTTGCTAAGGCCTCACATGCCACCTTATAACCATCTTTTTTTGTGCCACTATAACCAGGAGATTGTACTGGAATAATGGTCAATTGCTTTTCTTTGCTTACCCGCCTACAAACGGCCTCCATGTCATCGCCGATGACACCTACCAAGCAAGTCGAGTAAACAAAGGCAGCCTTTGGTTTATATCGGTCAATCAATTCGGATAACGACTCGTAAAGTTTTGTTTCGCCACCAAAAACAACTTCTTTCTCATGCAAATCTGTTGAAAAGCTATTTCGATGCAACTCTGGACCCGATGATAAAGCCCCCCGAATATCCCATGTATAAGCAGCACAACCAATTGGGCCGTGAATGACATGGAGGGCATCACTTATAGGATACAATACCACCCTAGAACCACAAAATACACATGCACGCTGACTGACAGAACCTGCAAGACTTGGCTTCGCACATTGTATCTTTTGACTTGTATCGCCGCTACGAACAATTTGTTTTTCACGACCTGTAAGGAAATTATCCATGGCGGGTATAGTTATGAGTTATGAATTATGAGTGATGAGTAGTAGGTATTAAGTTTTACGTTATACGTTTTAAGTTTTACGTTGTACGTTGTACGTTGAGTAGAGAGTTGAAGGAAGTTACTTTTAGGAATATAAAATCAGAAATCGAGCTACATAAATTACAATTCAGTCTGCGTTAAACGTTAAACTTAAAACGTAATACCTATAACTAATAACCTAATACTTATAACCTAATACTTCCTTAGCTTACATGGTCAATTCTACCTTTTCTTCCCTACATTCCCTGTCTTCCTTATCCAAAATTGCATTCAGCATTTTTACTACAAGGTTCATTCCACCAACATAACCTGTGATTGGAAAATGACTATGTCCCACACGGTCAAGAATTGGGAAACCAACCCTAATTAAAGGAATATTTTCGTCACGTGCAATATATTTTCCGTAGCTATTGCCAATAATCAAATCAACAGGTTCTTGTTTAATCCATTGATGAAGTAAGAACATGTCGGCACGTTCACCATTCTTAAACTTCGCTTCAGGAACTTTTTCAGATAACAAGGCTGACATTGCTGTGCCAAACTTATTTCCTGGCGTACCACTAACGATATAAACAGGTTTCATATCTAGAGACAATAAGAATTCTGTAAGTGGGATAACCGTATCTGGGTCACCAAAAATGGCTACACGTTTACCATAAAAATACTGGTGCATATCGGCAATCATATCGACCAAACGACCTCTTTGTTCGGTGATTTCATCAGGAACATGTACTCTTGCAGCCTTGCTTAATGCCATTACAAATTTATCGGTAGCCTCAAGACCAATTGGGAGATTTAGAATATCGAAAGGAACCTTACATTTATTTTCCAATAACACGGCTGCATCTTCAGAACAGAAAGGGCCTAAACCAATCGTATATCTGCTATCACCTGTGCTAACTAAATCGGGAACTGTAACGCCACCTTTGGGATAAAACTCATGATGACCAGTTAGAGGGGCATCCAAAACATCGGAAGTATCTGGAAAAAGAATTGTTTTAATTCCCATGATGGAAGTTATGTTCTTAATTTCCCTCATATCGCTAGGTTCGCACCAACCTGCAATGATGTTTACCTGATTTTTCTTGGTCACACTCTTTCCAGAGAAGTATTTAACCATTGCCGTAACCATATTGGCATAACCTGTAACGTGGGAACCGACATAACTTGGTGTATTACAATGAATGAGAAATTTCCCCTCGGGAACATAATTATCATCCCTAGCCTTTTGAAGTATCTGATTCACATCATCGCCGATTGTTTCGGAAAGACAAGTGGTATGAACAGCAATGATATCGGGATTATAAACCGTAAAGATGGTTTCGACGGCTTGCAGTAAATTGGCTTGTCCACCAAATACTGAAGTTCCTTCGGTAAAAGAACTTGTTGCAGCCATAACGGGTTCCTTGTAATGACGGGTCAAGGCACTACGGTGGTAAGAACAACAACCTTGAGAACCGTGGCTGTGTGGAAGACAACCATGAATACCAAGGGCTGCATACATTGCACCAACAGGCTGACAGGTTTTTGCTGGGTTAATTGTGAGCGCTTCCCTTTCTATAATAGTATCGTTTGTATGTCGTAATAGCATTTTGTTTAAATTTAAAAGTGAATAATAATTGGTAATAGGTTATAAGTAATAGGTTATAAGTAGTATGTTTTAAGTTATACGTTTTAAGTTATACGTTCTAAGTTATACGTTTTAAGTTATACGTTTTAAGTTATACGTTTTAAGTTATACGTTTTAAGTTATGCGTTTTAAGTTTTGAGTATTACTACTTAGATTGCAAACTCATTTAGAATCGATTTCTAAGCGGCGTATTCAGCTTCAATAGTTACTTCTCTTTCCCAAGGTGCCTTTATCTTTTTCCAAATTGTGGTATTTACAATCATGGCAATATCCTTGTAAAAATTGATAGCTCCTTCAAATCCTGAGTAAGGACCACCGTAATCGTAACTATGTAATTGTTTCAATGGAATGCCCATTTTTTGTACACAAAATTTTTCTTTGATACCTGCACAAAATACATCTGGATGATATAATTCAATCAGTTTTTCCATTTCGTAATGGCTAAGGTCATCAATAATCAATGCCCCTTTCAGCATATCTTTCATCATACCATCATAAGAGTTGAATTCGATACCCTTTTCTGCCAAAGCTGCTTTTTCTTCTTCAGTCTTACGAGGATTATAACGGGTTTCATCTTGTTCAATATCTAACTCTTCGATATTTCTGCTATCTGCGTCAACTTTGATAGTAGGAATAACACTTCTACCTTCATAATCATCACGGTGACCAAATTCATAACCTGCAGACAGTGTACTCATACCAAGTTCGGTAAACAATTCCTGAAAATGGTGTGCCCTTGAACCACCTACAAATAGCATGGCAACCTTTCCTTTAGTTTGGTCATACACCTTTTCGAGTTCTGCATTTACCAACGCCATTTCTTCGGCAATCACTGCTTCGACCCTGTCGATTAATTCTTGGTCACCAAAGTACTCGGCAATTTTTCTGAAAGATTTCGCAGTAGCTTCTGCTCCAGTAAAGTTTACTTTGAACCAAGGCAAACCAAATTTCTTCTCCATCATTTCGGCAACATAATTGATTGAACGGTGACAAACCACCACATTTAAATCAGCATGGTGAGCTGCTTCAAATTTTTCCATTGTAGAGTTACCACTGAAAGAAGAAACAAGAGTAAGGCCACATTTCTCGAAGATTCTTTCCAATTCAAAACCATCACCACCAATATTATAGTCGCCCAACATATTGACTTTGTATTTTCCTTCAGGAATCGTATTACCAAGACCAATAACGTGTTTCATCAAACCATTGTTAGCGATGTGGTGTCCCGCACTCTGACTAACACCCTTGTAGCCTTCGCAGCTAAATCCAAAGATATTGATGCCTAATTCGGCTTTCATTTCGCGGGCAACTGCATGTACATCATCTCCAATCAAACCAACAGGACAAGTAGAGAAGATTCCGATGCTTTTAGGTTTGAAGATTTCAAAAACTTCCCTAACTGCCTGTTTCAATTTTAGTTCTCCACCAAATACAATATTTGAGTCTTGCATATCGGTAGAAAAGCAGTAATTCATGAAGTTTTCTGATTCGGGAGTAGGAGGTAATGTTTGGTTACGACGTGTCAACCAAGCATAAAAGCTACAACCAATTGGACCATGAACGAGATTGATGATGTCGCGGGTTGGACCCAGTATCACCCCTTTACAACCTGCATAGGTACAACCACGTTGGGTAATTATACCTGGTGCTGTTCTTACATTCGCTTGAATTGGGTGAATGACATCACTATCGTTTACTACAATAGATTTCTCCCTTTTCTTGGCTAACTTTTTAGGGTACTTTTTCAATACCTCTTCTTTCCATCTTTGTGTATCAATTTCTGTGTGAATCATAATTTTTAATTTTAATCTAATGTAGAAATACCTCTTTCACCTGAACTTACCTTGACAGACTCAAGTGCTTCGAGGACAAATATTTTTCCATCACCACTATTATTGGTTTGATTAACCTTAATAATGGTCTCAATTGCCAAATCCTTTTTATCATCGGTAACAACTAAGTTTATCATTCTTTTTGCTTTTAAATGATGTTCAGCTACCGATTCTTCCAATAAAGGATTGGGTTCAAGGTCTTCGATGGCATGTTTATAGTTTTCACCTAAAGCCCTTCCGTTTCCCCTTCCAGAAACACTCATTGCAGTAAAAGAAGGCAAACCAGCATCAGAAAGGGCTTTTTTTGTTTCATTCATTTTTCTGATACGTATAATTGCTAGTATTAATTTCATTTGTTAGAGTTATTGAGATAAAAATTCGGGTGAATGATATGGTTTATAGCTGAAAGTTGTACGTTTTAAGTTATACGTTTTACGTTGTACGTTGTATGTTTTAAGTTGTACTTAGTACGTTTTGAAACTTTCCTACTATCTATAAGATGATTTCTAATTAAGAAACCTCTTTTTGGCCACTCGAGATAGTATAACTTTCAATAACTGGTGTTATAAAAATTTTCCCGTCCCCAAAAGCACCTTTTGCTCCTGTCCTTGCGGCTTCAATGATCGTGCTGATAACAAAATCCTTATCTGCATCTTTAATTACAATCAACAACAATTCTTTTGGAAGTTCATCATAAGTGATATCACCTACTTTTAGACCTCTTTGCTTTCCACGTCCAAAAACTGACATTTTTGTAGTGCCTGGAAAACCAACATTTATTAAGGCTTTTAAAACTGAACTTGCTTTTTCGGGACGTACAATTGCTCTTATTAGTAACATTATTTTTATTTTAAATGATGATTAAAAGTTTTGAAAAGAAAGATGATTTTTAGTTATTTTTTATTGAATCACCGCTTTTCTTTCATTTGGTGTAAAACTTGACTCTATAGAAAATCAATCCTATTAACCTGCTAAACCGTATTGAATCAACAGATTTTCTAATTGCTCCATTTCCAAAGGTTTAGGGATTACAAACATTTTATTTTCATCAATTTTTCTTGCCAATTCCCTGTACTCATCCGCCTGATTATTTTCTGGTTCAAACTCTATAACCGTTTTTCTGTTGATTTCAGCACGTTGAACCACATTATCTCTAGGTACGAAATGAATCATTTGAGTGCCTAATAATCTAGCAAACTCTTCAATCATGTTTTGTTCAAAATCCACTTTACGACTGTTACAGATGAGTCCACCTAAACGAACTCCACCTGCTTCTGCAAATTTCACAATACCCTTACTAATGTTATTAGCCGCATACATTGCCATCATTTCGCCCGAACAAACAATGTATATTTCTTGTGCCTTTCCTTCACGCATTGGCATTGCGAAACCGCCACAAACCACATCACCTAATACATCATAAAATACATAATCTGTATCTTCACTTGTGTCGTCGTAGGCACCGAGTTGTTCGAGAAGATTGATAGAAGTGATGATACCACGCCCTGCACAACCCACACCTGGTTCAGGGCCACCTGATTCAACACAACGAGTGCCACCGAATCCTAGTTTAACCACATCATCTAATTCTACATCTTCGCCTTCTTCCCTTAGTGTATCTAAGACAGTTTTTTGAGCGAGACCACCTAGTAACAGACGGGTAGAATCTGCTTTAGGGTCGCAACCAACTACCAATACTTTTTTTCCTGCTTCTGCTAGACCTGCTACTGTGTTTTGAGTGGTAGTGCTTTTGCCTATACCACCTTTACCATAAATTGCAATTTTTCTCATCTGTATAATTTTTTGTTTTCAATAATAATAATTGCAACAGGTATGCCATGGCATGAATGTTTAATTTGGGGATAAGTACAAATCGGTTTACAAAGTATTGAAAAACAATACATTTTATTTTTAGAATAAATTTGGATGTAACATTTTGAAGAATTCAATAAATATTGATTTCCTACATTGATGTAGGAAAATTGGGCAAGAATTACAAGAATGAAACTTAATAATAGATTATTTCAAAAGCTAATATGGAGTCAGAATTGTAGAAATACTAAAGAATGATAATAATTATGTTGCTAATAAAGCTTATATCAAAAGGAAATTGACCACTATTTCAAAATGATAATAAATTTCTATTTAAAGCGATTATCTGAACGCAATTTTTCTAAAGGCAAATCAAGATTCTTTTCAAGCCACCCAACCTTAACATTTTCTCGATTATCATACTTTGGAAAAAATGGTTTTATATCAATTAAAGGGGTTTCGTCAAGCTTGTCGACTTGTTCAATATGAATGATATTGCCTTCGATACCCAATAGTTTTACGGTAGAAAGTCCGATTGCATTAGGGCGTTTAGGGGCCTTACAGGAGAAAATGCCCCTCTTTTCAGCGTCCATAAATGGAACAACCTCTAAATCATAGCCTTCAATTTTATGAACCCTATAGATTAATATGATGTGCGAAAATCCATCAAGGTCTTTCAATCCTTCCAAATAGTTAGGCAGTAATTCAATATATCCCTTAATTCCTTCAGCCGCAATTGGCTGAATGGGCATATTTTCAATTATCTTAAAGGGAGTATGAATCACACCAATTGGGTTGATAATGAAAGGTGCTACATTTTTGTTGTTTTCTTGTTTCATATTTTTATTATTTCTTTGATTATAAAAATTAATATGCAAATTCCTAAAAGTGGAATACTAATTTTCAAAACTGGAATATTGGGCAAAAAAGTTGGAACTGCATTTTGCTAAACAGATGACATCCTGTATCAAGCTGCCGTATTTCGCAGGTTACTTGGAGGCTTTCGCAAAAGACATGGAGGCTTTCGCAAAAGACATGGAGGCTTTCGCAAAAAATTGGAGAGCTTCGCAAAAAATATGGAGAGCTTCGCAATGACATGGTCACCTTATTTTACTAAGGTGGAAGGTTAATTATCTTCGCAGACAGGCTGCATAACAACTCGGAAGGCTTGACAATTAACCTGCTCATTGATTTTGCGAGATGGAAAGCTAATATAGGTTTCATATAGGTTTCAACCTATATCTACCTATCTACGGTTCATCATTCACCTTTATTCCATTGTTTGCAAAGACTTCTCTAGGCTTTCCTTCACAAAAAACGTTTCCTTTTTCTATCCAAATCATCCTATCTGCAAGATTCACAATGTCGGCAGGGTCGTGACTGACCATTATCATTGCCATTGGATAGAATTGTTGTGCTTTTTTAATTTCATTCTGTAAAGAAATCCGCATCCAATAATCTAAAGACGAAAAGGGTTCATCTAATAGCAATACATCTGGTTTGCGTGCCAATGCCCTTGCCAAAGCCACCCTTTGTTTTTGACCTCCCGAAAGTTTGAGGCAACTTTGTTTGGCAAAAACTCCTAGTCCGAATAATCCGATTAAGTCATCCACCTCTTTTTTATTTGATATTGTTTGTGCAAACTGGATATTTTCTGCCACAGTCATATTGGGAAACAAGGCATAATCCTGAAACATCATCCCTATATGACGATTTTGTGGCTTAGCATTTATCTTTTTGCTTTTATCAAACCAAACCTCATCACCATATTTAATGCTGCCCTTATCGGGGATGGTGAGTCCTGCAATCATACGTAGAATAGTTGTCTTGCCTTCGCCTGATGGACCAAACAGGGCTACAATTTCTCCTTTATTAATTGTTGCATTGAAATTAAGATTGATTTTCCCATAAGGAGTCATCAGCCCTTTCTCAACCTCAACCTTGATTATATTACTTTCCATACCTCACTTTTTTTATTTGCTCCATAAATTAATGACAGTAATATAAATGATAGGGCAAACAAGATGAATGCATACTGATTGGCTGACTTGAAATTTAATTCCTGTACTTCATCATAAATTGCAATTGATGCCACCCTCGTTTCGCCCTGAATATTGCCGCCGACCATCAATAAGAGTCCAAATTCTCCAATACAATGTGCGAATGTGAGCGCGATTGCTGTAACGATTGAAGGCTTTATATTGGGCAGAAGTACTTTTAAAAAAGTTACAGTTTTCGATTTGCCTAGGGTGTAGGCCGCTTCGCTTAGACTATCGGGCAATGAACGTAATCCACTCAATAATGGCTGCACCATAAATGGCATACTAAATACGATGGATGCTATCAATATGCCAGTGAAGGAGAAGGCGAGATTGATATTGAAGTGTGAAGAAAGCAATGCGCCGAATGCATTTCGAGGGCTATATAATACGAGTATATAATAACCAATTACAGAAGGAGGCAGTACCATCGGCATACTTATCAATGCTTCGACAATCGGCTTTAAGAAAAACTTACAAAAGGTTAGGCAATAAATAACGGGCAGACAAACGACCATAAGGATAATTGTCGTTAATCCTGCGAGCTTAAATGTTACCCATAATGTTTGTAAAAAGTCTATGTACATATAACACTGATTAGAATAATTAGAGTGAAGCCCCAACCCCTGAAGGGGCAAAGAAACTACTTGATTCAAAAATATTATTATTAATCTTGCCACAAAGACTCTAAGCCTCAAAGAAGCACAAAGAGATTAAGGGAAAGTGTATCCATTTTTCTCAAATATTGGTTTACAGCCTTTACTAAGGATGAATTTGATGAACTTTTCTGTGGCATCTTTATTTTTTGAACCTTTAAGTGCAACAATTCCTTGGTCAACGGGCTTGTAACTTTTAGTATCTAATAATAAGTAACTACCTTTCATTTCGGGTGCTAAAGCCAATGATAATGCCAAAAACCCTATTTGGGCATTGCCAGATTGTGCATATTGAGCTGTTTGAGAAATATTATCAGCATACACAATTTTGTTTTTTACTTTATCTAACATTTGATAATATTTCAAACATTCAATTGCCCTTTCTCCGTAAGGTGCCACTTCGGGTTTGGCAATTGCGATATGAACCACCTCACTTTTTAAAAGAACATTAATAGATTGTGACTTTAAATCAATTGTATTACTCCATAAAACGAGTTTACCATAAGCATAAACATTTACATCACCATTGACATTGCCATCAGCTTTGAGTTTCTCAGGAAATGTTCTATCTGCCGACATGAATACATCAAAATCAGCCCCATTAGTAATCTGTTGATATAAAGTACCTGAAGAACCAAAGGTTACTAATAAATGGATTTGAGGGTTTTGTTTCTCAAACGAAGCCTTTAACTCGTCGAGTACGTAACGAAGATTAGGTGCAGCAGCAATTTTGATATTTTGAGCTTGAACTGCATAATTTAAAATAATGAATAGAAACAAGATAGTTTTTTTCATGTGTTCTTTTTTAGTGATGAGTGATGAGTGATGAGTTATGAAATATGAGTGGTGAAATATGAGTTGCTATTTTAATTAAATACTATACTGGTATAAATACACCCAAAATACTCATCACTCATA
Organism: Chitinophagaceae bacterium; assembly: GCA_947378615.1. Classification (GTDB taxonomy): domain Bacteria; phylum Bacteroidota; class Bacteroidia; order Chitinophagales; family Chitinophagaceae; genus Parasediminibacterium. The sequence continues at coordinate 18,399 of CANCKV010000001.1, forward strand.
GCTCATCACTCTTGAAATTGTTTATAATTCAAAAGTCAAAGCAGTGTAATAAAATCCTCCAACACTTGGTCCGCCAGTAAATGTATATGCGTATTTGTTCAAAGCATTGTTTGCACCAATTTTTATAATGGCTTTGTTTTTTAAGAAAATATAATTTACTTGAGCATCCAAAGTTGAATAACCTGCTACAGTGCCGTTTGCCAAAGAAGACTGCCATAGAAATTGAGCCTGTTGACGGAAATTAAGGTTGAATCCTATATTTTTATAGACATTCGTGTTCCCCAAAGAAACATTATATATCCATTCGGGTGTATCAAATGCATCTTCCAAACCATCGTTTTCAGTTTGTCTATCCAACTTATTTACAGTAAGGTTACCCCCAATCAGATAGTTCTTAGGCAACAGATAGGAAATACCGAATGTGCCTCCAAAGTTATAGCTTACACTTTTTGAATTAGTCCACAGACGGTATTTATTTTGCTTTGTTTTATCATTCAAATAAAAGGGAATACTATCAGTTATCGTAGTTTTGGGTACATCTGCATTTATTTGTGCAATCAGGTTCTTATAAATATTATAGAAGAAGTCCACATCCAAATTCAGGCGATTATCTAATAGCTTGGTACGGTAACCTAACTCAAGGCTACTTACCTGTTCGGGTTGCAAGTAGGTGTAAGTGTTTTTTTGAAGTAACGATTCTTCTTTGATGATAGCAGCGTTTGTAGTCAATCCATTCTTATTAACATCGGAGGTAACAGCGGCCTGCATTGCACTGACAGAAACATCGGTATAACTGTTTTCAAAGATACCACTAGACATGACAGGCAATCCCCCCACACGTTTTACACCTCCACTATTGATGTTGGAAAATGCCTCGAAAATACTTGGGAATCGATACCCATTCTGAATAGCAACCCTGAAGTTATGTTGATTATTAGGCGAATAAACCAATGCCAAACGAGGATTGAATTTTGCATCAAAATATTGGTTCTTATCAATTCTTGCCACCGCATTTACCTTCAATTTATTATTAAGAAAATACTTGGTAGCCTGTAAAAAGCCACCTGCTTTCCAATAATTGAGATTGCCAACACCACTAGGATTGATAAAATAATTGCCATCTGGTACAATTGAGTATTCAGAATAGTCAATACCATACATCATGTTGAGTCCATAGATTGATTTTAAACCGGGAAGCAGAGTTTCAGTGATATCATGTTGCAGGTCTGCATGATACAGATTTGCTTTTACCATTAAAGCGGCACCGATGTCCCAGTTATTTACTTTCCTAAGTGTATCTATTAGGTGATTGAATTGAGCAGAACCAGGTTGAGGACGACCATTGTCAGCATAAGTTCTAGCATCAGACAACGCATCTGTAACAGATTTTCCTGCTGCATAATCGGTTTTATATTGAGCGGTGAAATCACTGAACCATTTAGTGGCCGGTTTAAAATAATTGTCGATATTTTCTGCCATTGAACGGATGTTGTAAGAATTACCCGAATTTTCTAGGTTGGCATAAGCCTTAAACTGTATGCTTTTACTTTTAAGGGTAAGTGAATGTTGTTGGGTTGTATAATTATCAAACCTGAATCGGTTGGTACGTTGGTATAAGGTATTCAAATTTGCATAACGAAAGGTGTAAGAAATTTCAGTCGTACTATTCCGACGATAGTACAATGATGCATCGGCTTTCCAATTTTTTAACCCATAATCAGAAACCTGTTTTTCCAAATAACCTGTTCTAGTAACCACATATTGTTTCTTGTCTGCTAAAGTAAGTGTTTTTCTGTCGGAAGATTCGTCACCATAGTTATTAATCAAGTCTTTTCCTGGGTTATTACTTCCAGTTAAATTAACTGAAGCGTTAGCAGAAGGACTTTGGTCTGTGCGGTTGTCTGCGTACCAATCGGCACCCTGACTAAATGTTCCATTTATTTTAAAGGCAAACTTATTATTGAAAGCCTTGGCAAATCGGATATTGGTTTCGCTAAATACTTTTGAATTGGTTTCGCTGTCGCCAATATGATTGACGCCTGTTTTTTGGGCAATACTAAATCCCTGATAGTCAAAGGGATTTTTTGTGATAAAGTTTGCCGTTCCATTTATAGCATTCATCCCATAAAGTGCCGATGCCGAACCAGCCAACACTTCTACACGTTGAATATCCAAATCAGCCGGGCCCATTGAGTTGGCAATTGGTGCACCGATAGTGGGGGCCTGAATGTCGGCACCATCCACCATTTGCACAAAACGTACATTAGTGGTATTGGTAAAACCTCTTGCGTTAATTACTTTAAATCCAAGACTTGGGGTAATCATTACTACCCCCTTTACATTCTCAATGCCATCAAAGAAGGATGATTTTGCACTCTTTTTGATGTCACTCCCTGATAGGTTTTCAATACTCACGGGGGCTTGCATTCTAGTTTCCTTGGTTCTTGAGGCAGTTACAATTACCTCCTCCAAGTCAG
>CANCKV010000002.1 GCA_947378615.1 Chitinophagaceae bacterium
CAATACGCAAAAACTCCATCGCACTTTCAACCATTCCATTCGGAGTATCGCCATATCGGCTCATTATACGGTCGCTCAGACTTCCATGATTGGTGCCGATTCGCATGGCAGTTCCATATTCCTTACAGATTTTTACTAACGGTGTAAATCTTTCCCTGATTCTATCTATCTCCTCAGCATATTCTAAGTCGGTGTAATCTATTTGTTCAAATTTCTTTTTATCTACATAGTTACCTGGATTCACCCTTACCTTTTCGATGATTCTTGCTGCAATCTCGGCTGCATTAGGTGTAAAATGAATATCAGCAATTAGTGGAACAGTGTAGCCCCTTTTCTTCAATTCATTCTTGATATTCTGTAAGTTTTCAGCTTCACTCTTACTAGGGGCAGTAATGCGAACAAGTTCGGCACCTGCTTCGATACAACGAATTGTTTGTTCAACCGTTGCCAAAGTGTTCATGGTATCGGTAGTGGTCATTGTTTGCAAGCGGATAGGATGACCGTTGCCTAATAATAGGTCGCCAATTTTTACTTCTTTGGTGATTAATCGATTGTATTCAGTAAGAGAATTACAGTAAAAGTCCATTAGAGTGATGAGTTATGAATTATGAGTTATGAAATATGAGTTATGAATTATGAATTATGAGATATTTTTATGAATCAAAATTTCAGATATAAAATACTCATAACTCATATTTCATAATTCATAACTTCCTAAAGTATTCTATACCCCGAAGTGGGGATGGCAAATATATTACTTGGAACGGGACTTAGGTTTACTTTTGTTGCAGTAAATTTTACTTTCTCTCCTTTTGATCCAATTGCTTCGTAGGATAATACCAGTCCATTAATATCTTTAAATTGGTATTCGAACTCCTTTACAGAAGGAATAATTGATTTGGTAAAATATATTGTAGAAGTTGTCCCATCCTTTAAATGTAACAATGCCTTAATACAATCATACCCTAAAATAGATTTATGTTCTGTAGTGTTTTCGACAGTGAGCCCTTCAAATTGCTTGTTTTCTTTCACCCATTTTTCGCTTTCTAATCTTGTCATAAACTTACTATTACCAAATTCACGCAAAATTGTTGCATTCCCAGAAGTTTTGTCATAAATAACACTTTGACTATAGGCTGCACTAATTAAATCGGTTCGAGACTCATTGCCTTTGATATACACGTTTTTTGTACTTGATTTTAATGAGTGTTTCATTGTTTCAGTATCAGTAGAATCAACTGCAGAAATGCCATAATTGATGGTGCATTCTGCAATAATCCTTTGTTGTGCAAGCATTTTTGCCGAGACTATCACTAGTAAAATAAATAGAAGAATCTTTTTCATATCTTTTAAAAAAATGAAAATAGCTTAAATAGCTGAAATGCCAAAGTTTACTTGTAAGTTTTACTTTTTGAGTAATTAGATTATGTAGTAAATGGTTTATCCATGGCGGATTCAATCCAAATAAATTGTCTTCTCATATTGACCTGTTAATAACTATTCGCTTAGCCAATCTACAAACAGAGTGTGCTACAAACCTTGTGCAATTTTAGCTCTTACTCTAGCAATGTCTGCATCGCAGAATTTATTTCCTTGTGCCTTTGCTTTCAAATACCATTCTAAAGCCTTTTTGAAGTCTTGTTTTACCGACATTCCGTTTTCATAGTAAGCCGCTACATTTTTGGTCGCATCCACATCTCCTTCCTTTCTACCTTCTGCTGACCCTAGATTGTAATAATAAAATGCAGCGTCTTTGTCTGCTGTAATACCTTCGCCATTTTGTAGCATCAAACCATATCTAAAAGCACTAGAATATTTAGAAGGAATATTGCTTGAACAAGCAGCACCTCGCTCCCAATAATATCTTGCAGCTTCAGTATCTTTTGCTTTGTAAGAATCCCAACCTTTCATATAATAAATATGGGCACTGTCATTTTTATCCTCTAATTCATATTTGGCATTATGATTTTTAATTGTAGTAACCGCCCTTCTTTGTATGGGTTTCTTCTGCGACATACAAAATACAGGTATTATAGCGCAAACAATAATAAATATGTTTTTCATAACTACACAAAATGTTTTCATTAATGTTTCTAGTTAAAACGTCTAGTTTTTTCAGCAAATGTCGATAAAATTTTTATATTATACTAGGTAAAATTCTTAAAAAATTTATTCTATTGGAAACTTAGTTACAACTTATGAGTTCTTATCCAACGCAAATAAAGGATACGAAAGGGGGGCACAAGGTGCTTTGGGACATTAAAAGCTATAAATACGTAGTTTATGTAGTGGATATAATTGTTACGTTGTGTTTCTTCCTCCGATTTAACCAAAATGGTTCTCCTAGAATTGACTTTAATTTAGATAAAAATATTATATTGTTAAACTTTTATATTAAAAATAGTTAACTTGCGCCTTATCATTTGAGAGAATTTTCCAAATGATTAAAAATAAGTTATATGAAAAGTTTTATTGTGTTACTCACTACAATTGTATTGTCTGTGATAATTTTAGCTTTCAATCAAGAACCCAAGAAATGGGTAGTTCCCGAAAAGTATCAGAAGATGAAAAATCCTGTCCCTTCTGACGATAATTCTATTAGTATTGGGAAGAAAATGTACGAACGCCATTGCTTAACTTGTCATGGGATTACTGGAAAAGGGAATGGTGCTAAAGCCATTAAACTCGATCAGACGCCTGGTGATTTTACTACCGAAGCTTTCAGAAAGCAAACAGATGGTGCTATATTTTATAAGATGACAGCAGGTCATAAGGACATGCCTTCCTTTAAGAGAAGAATACCCGGGAATGATGATGAAATTGAAGGTAGTTTTGGTAAAACAGGTTCTGCTGGAGATTTGGTTAATTATATCAGAACACTCTATAAGAAATAACTTTCTCATTAGGTAAGCGCTTAAAAGTAGGTTAAAATACTTTTCAATCATTTTTTGAAAAGGCATACGAAGGGATTCGTATGCCTTTCTTTTTTATAAGTTTCTTTTTCTGAGGGACTACAATTACCTTAAATCCATATCTTTTTGTGCCATTAAAATAAAAAAACAACTGAACCGTCTTCTTTAGTATATATAGATTCATATTATGGTTTTAATAGTTTGCTTATCGGTATTATTGACAATATTTCTACTGATTATTTTATTTACAAATAAACCTGATTTTGGAAAAGTTCCAAAAGACGATGCTTTGAAAAGAATTAATGAATCTCCTAATTTCAGAAATAATAAGTTTCAGAACTTAAGTCATACACCCGACATTACTGAAGGTGTTAGTTATGTGGAAGTTCTTCGGAGTTTTCTTTTTGATAAAAGCAAACGCTTAAAACCTAGTACTTCTCTTCCTTCAATTAAAACAGATTTACATAATTTGAAATCTGATGAAGATGTATTGGTTTGGTTTGGACATTCCTCTTATTTTATACAATTAGATGGGAAGAAGATTTTAGTTGACCCTGTATTTAGTGGCAATGCATCTCCTATTCCTAATTCAATGAAGAGTTTTATAGGAAGTGATATATACAATTCTGATGATATTCCTGAAATAGATTATCTTTTTATCACCCACGATCATTGGGATCATCTTGACTATAAAACCATTATTCAGTTAAAACCCAAAATCAAGCAAATAATAACAGGTCTTGGCACCTCATTGCACTTAATTTATTGGGGATTTGAATCTAAAATTATTATTGAAAAAGATTGGAATGAGGAAATAATTCTTGAAAATGGATTTGTAGTAAATACGTTACCCGCCCGTCATTTCTCAGGAAGAGGATTGACGAATAGGCAACAGTCAATTTGGATGTCCTTCGCCTTGAAAACGCCTTCAATGAATATTTTTATAGGTGGTGATTCTGGTTATGACACACATTTCAAAAGGATTGGTGAACAATTTGGTCCTTTTGACTTGGCTATATTAGAATGTGGGCAATACAATAAAAATTGGAGATACATTCATTCAATGCCTGAAGAAGTAGTAGAGGCAGCAAAAGATTTGAAGGCAAAAACTCTATTGCCTGTTCATTGGGCAAAATTCCCTCTTGCTCAACATGATTGGGACGAACCTATTATTAAAGTCACAGCTTATGCAAATGAAGCGAATATTCCAACAATTACTCCCTTGATTGGTGAAAAAGTAAATTTAAAACAAGAAACTCAACCGTTTGAAAAATGGTGGGAACTTGTGAAATAGATGATTATAAATAAATTTCAATCGTAAAAAAGCAACTTTTTTGAAATATTTCAATATTTATTTGTAATTATTGATATTTTTCCCCATATTTGCGACACAACATAATTATATGCTACAATCACGATTAAAGATTAATAAAATTTCGGCCTTCTGTACTGTCAAGTATCAGGGGAGTGCGGGGTATGTAGCTTATTTATTTTAGTTAGAAATAATTTATTAAGATATACAAACCCCCGCAATCATTGCGGGGGTTTTTTGTTTTACATCAAAAATGGAAGAAAGATGAAAAGTTTAAAGAGGTTAATCGAAATGTTACTAGAGTTAGTAGGAATTGTAAAAGGGCATACCTCAGCAGTCTGCAATCCTTATGATGAATTTTTAGGTCCCGAGAGTTATAAACAGGTTTATTGAAACTTATTTCAGTATTACAATATTTAACCCGGTTCTAATAAATGCCGGGTTTTTTATTGTATGTTACTGCAAAATGGTTACTACTCAAGAGGTTTTTCCGCTAGGGAAACAATGAAAAAGAAAGGGAACACAAAGATTTCTCATAAAATAGATGATCTGAGCGGATTTTAATGAATAAATAATTGTGGTTCTTTGTGAAAACCTTATTGTTCCTTGTGGTAAATGCCCTTGGTTGTAACCAAAAAACTATTCGAATAGGCTAATAATGAATTTATAGGTTCCGAAAAACATCCGACATCCCTGAAGTTTACGTTACTTGTCCAGAAAAAACTTTGAGCGTCCTGAGGAATTGATTGTTGACCTCAAAAAAATTTTGAGAGCACTGCGGATTTCATTTTCTGCCTCGAATAACCCTTCGAGTATCCTGCGGAATTGATTGTTGACCTCGAAAAAATTTCGAGAGCACTGCGGATTCTATTGTATAGCTCGATAAACTTTCGAGAGCACTGCGGATTCTATTGTACAGCTCGATAAACTTTCGAGAGTCTTGTAGAATTGATTGGCTATAAAGAATAGTTATTTTGTTATCCAAATATATTGATTATATATTTTAAAAAAAATTTCTCAGTTGTAAATGTAACCTTTACTTGAATGAATGTGTATTTTGATTCACTTCTAGATGATTGACTATCAAAATTAGGTTCAATTAGTTTTGCTAGGAAAGCAAAAGAAATAATTGTTCCTACTCAGTAGCTTTTACCACAAGGAAATCAAAGAAAAAACAAGGGTCACAAAGTTTTCTATTCAAATTTAACTAGATTAATCGACTATAGAGACAATAAATCCTTGTGTTTCTCTGTGAATACCATTGTAATCCTAGTGGTAAAGCCTCCTGAGTAGTAACAAAAGTTAGATATTTTATCCACTAGATAAAAAATACTAATAAAATAGTTTTGTCTTAAAATTTTTCTCCTACATTTGCAGCCACAAAAAAATTATTGAAAGCAATACCGTTTGCTTTAAAAGAAAAATTACAATGGCAATTACTAAAGAAAAAAAGGTTAGCATTTTCACCCAATATGGTGGTGCAGCATCAAACACTGGTTCTACTGAAGCTCAAATAGCTTTATTAACAGAACGTATCTTAGATATCAGCAAGCATTTGCAAGCTAATAAGCATGACTTTTCAAGTCAGAAAGGATTGATTGAATTGGTAGGTGAGCGTAAGAGTTTACTTAGCTATCTTCAAAAGACAGACCTTATGGGTTACCGTGCTTTAATTGAAAAATTAGGTTTAAGAAAATAGTCCCCTTACCGCTTTACCAAAAGTGGGTTTGGAGACATTCATATACCGTCTCGAAAGATAGATATATGCAAATCCCAACTTCTTTTAGATGTTGGGATTTGTGATTTTGTGCCAATTGAAAATAATTCATTTCACATCGTTATGTCGGTAATAAATCTTCTCCGACATTGACTCAAACTAAACAAATGTTATTACAACCTATACAATCGAGTTTTTTACTGCCCGATGGTTCTGAAGTAATCATTGAAACAGGTAAGATGGCACGTCAGGCTGACGGTGCTGTTACAGTTCGTCAAGGCAACTGTATTTTATTGGCAACAGTAGTTGCAAATAAGGACCCACGAGAAGGGCAAGATTTCTTCCCTCTAAGTGTTGATTATCAAGAAAAATTTTCATCAGCAGGTCGTATTCCGGGTTCATTCTTCAAAAGAGAAGCTCGTTTGAACGACTACGAAATATTAACTAGCCGTCTGATAGACAGGGCATTACGTCCACTTTTTCCTGAAGATTATTTCTGTGATGTTCAAGTTTTAATCAGTTTGATTTCTAGTGACCCTGAAATCATGCCTGATGCCTTAGCTTGTTTAGCAGCCTCTGCTGCTTTAGCAGTTTCTGATATTCCTGTAAAAGAAATTATTTCTGAAGTTCGTATCGGTAGAGTCAAAGGTCAATTTGTAGTAAACCCTACACGTTCTCAATTGGAAATTGCTGATATGGAATTCATCATTGCAGCTACTGAAAAGAACCTGATGATGGTAGAAGGTGAAGCTAAAGAATGTAGTGAAGAAGATTTAGTTCTTGCTTTACAATTGGCTCACGACGCAATTCGCATTCAAATTACTGCTCAAGAAAAATTGAGAGAATTAAAGGGTGTTACTACTAAAAGAGATTATAAGAAACCTGTTGAAGACCTTGAATTAAAGGCTAAGGTTGATACATTTGCTCGTACTAAAATTTATGATATCTCTCGTAAAGGGTCTTCAAAACACGAAAGAACAGACGCTTATGCCGTTGTAAAAGACGAATTAATCGCTAGTTTAGGTGAAGAAGTAACTGATGTACAAAAGAAATTGGCTAAAAAATATTATGCTGACTTACAATGGGAAGTGGTAAGAAGTATGATTATAGATGACCGTTTCCGTTTGGATGGTCGTAAATTAGATGAGGTTCGTTCGCTATCTATGGAAGTTGACATCTTACCTGGGCCACACGGTTCTTCTTTGTTTACTCGTGGTGAAACTCAATCTTTGACTACAGTCACTTTTGGTACTGCTCTTGATGAGTTATTAGTTGAAAGTGCGGGTAAATCTGTAGAAAGTAAATTCTATTTACACTACAATTTCCCTCCGTTTAGTACAGGTGAAGTAAAGATGATGCGTGGTCAAAGCCGTCGTGAAGTAGGTCATGGTAACCTTGCGCAACGTTCTTTGAAACAAATGATGCCTTCTAGCAACGAATATGGTTACACTGTTCGTGTAGTAAGTGATATATTAGAAAGTAACGGTTCATCTTCAATGGCTACCGTTTGTGCGGGTTCATTGGCATTGATGGATGCGGGTGTTCCTGTTCCTAAGCATGTTAGTGGAGTAGCAATGGGATTGATTACTCGTGAAGACAATAAATATGCAATCCTTACAGATATATTGGGTGATGAAGATCATTTGGGAGATATGGACTTTAAGGTTACTGGAACTCGTGATGGTATCTGTGGCGTACAAATGGATATTAAGGTGGATGGTTTGAGCATGGATACGATGCGTGAAGCATTAGCGCAAGCTCGTGCAGGTCGCTTACACATTCTTGATGCCATGTATGATACAATTGCTGTAGCTCGTGCAGAAGTTAAACCTCATGCTCCTCGTGTAATTAAGTATATCATTGACAAGGAATTTATCGGTGCTGTAATCGGACCGGGTGGTAAGATTATTCAAGAAATTCAAAAAGAAACAGGTACTACTATCAATATCGAAGAAGTGGGTAATACAGGTCAAGTAAGCATCTTCTCAAACAATAAAGAAGCAGTTGAAAGAGCCTTGAATTGGGTGAAGGGAATCGTTTCTGTTCCTGAAATAGGTACTGAATATGAAGGAACAGTGAAGAGTATCAAGGAATTTGGTGCTTTTGTAGAGTTCTTACCTAAGAAAGAAGGGTTACTTCATATCAGCGAAATTAGCTGGAAACGCCTTGAAACAATGGAAGGTGTATTGAAAGAAGGACAAAAGATTAAGGTTAAACTATTGGATATTGATTCTAAGACTGGCAAATTCAAATTAAGCCACAAGGTTTTGTTGCCACGACCCTAATTTAATTGATAATTAATAATTGATAAATAAAAAAGCCCGCACTTTAATTAGTGTGGGCTTTTTTGTTTTAATACAGTTGAGTTTTAGGAAAGCAATTGTGTTTAATCAATTATGGTACAAATATTTAGTCACAGTCCCTTAATTGACTGAAATAGCAATATGTCTAACCACCTGATTCAGTTGATTTAAATTGGTATTCTGTCCTACAAAAACCATATCATAAGTCTTACCTGACTTGAAGGTAGAATCAATCGGTATTGAATATCTTGCATATACACCATTTGCCTTCACAAATTTCATTCCCTTAGTTGGAGTATTTACATAGTTCTTAATGACAGCAGAAGGGAAATCATGTCGAACTAGCTTCAAGTTAACAGGAGAAGTAATTAACCAATCTTCATTGTCAGGATTATTTTTTACTGTCGTAAGTCCTGGGTCGAAAGTAATAGGATAGGCTGATTGAATAGCAACTCCACTAGAATTACAAGGCTTGTTATTAATGACAATTGGTGGATTTAGTGAGTTGATACCATAATCTCCGACATTCCAAGCATTATAATTAGCATTAATGAAACTAAATGGAGGATTGTTTTTTAAATTAACCTGAGTCCATCCAACAAATTGAAAATAAGGAACAGTATCGGTCGTTAAACTCGCCACAGAAGCAAATGGTGCTGCGAAAAGAGGCGTAAATGTACTATCAGAAAGAATATTACAAAGTGTCAGGTTTTGAACCTGCCATTTTCTTTGTTGTGTTGCCGTATTTTGCTTACCTAATACTTGAAATGCAATATAAACAGAGTCGGCAGAATTGAACCTTGAAATATCAATCGAACCAGAATTGACAAAGCCGGTAGTCGTTATTAACGGCCATTTTGCGAAACTTGACATATCTACCCAATTAGCATTTGCTATTCCTGTAGAATCATAACTCTTTAAGTTAGTTGCAATTTTTAAAAGTAAGGTATCTCCGTTGTTTGTTTTACTAGCCTGTGATAAGGATGTTTGAAACTTCAAAATATTAGTTCCTTGTTCATTAGTTCTGTTAATTTGATTGTAATTATTACCCGGTTTGCCTGAATAAAAAAGAATCTCATCGACTTCTTGATTGATTGAAAAAACAACCGTATCTCCAATATTGTAGCTTTGCTTATCAGTTACTACATTAAACCCTTCAATAGGTTTTGCATCAATCAATTTCTTACAACCTGTATTAACAAAAGTTGCTAAGGAAAGTAAGATTACCGTAATCGTTATTTTATATGTGTTCATTTGTCCTTAATTTTATTATTTACCAACCTGGATTTTGACTCAAAGCCCCTTCTAAAGCTAATTCAGCTGATGGAATTGGATAAAGACTAAACTTTTGAGGATTTGATAAAAAGTTGTTGACACCTAAAAGTGAAGATGTCAAAATTGCTGAAGTAGGTGCATTAGAGTTACCAATTGCGGTTTTCAGATTATTTATAGCATTTATCATGACAGACAATCCCCAACGCTTTAAATCATTACGACGGACTCCTTCAAAACAAAGTTCTCTTGAACGTTCTGCCATGATACTATCCATTGTCACTACAGGAACATCAACAGGGGAAACAGATTTTGGGTCATATCCATAAGCCCTTCTTTTTACTTGATTATAATATTCAACTCCTGCAGCTGTCGCAGTTCCTCCACCACCTCTAACTTGCAAATCCGCTTCAGCAGCCATTAATAGCACATCTGCATATCGAATAATAGGAAAGTTTGAAGAGGTTACTGTAGTACTTTTGGTAATATTCATTTCATATTCTCTTCTCCATTTTGCAACTGGACGGTCAAAAGTTGTCACATAGCCTGTTCCCTGAGTGGCAACAGAAAATGATAAAATTGCACCTGTTGTAGGGTTTAAAGTCATGGTGCCTAACTTAAAATTTTTTCCAGGGGAAGGAAAACTAATCGTTAATGAGGGGGATGGAGAATTTACATAACCACTGCCTCCATTTGTGACTGTTATGCTAAGAACGGCACCTGTGTTTATATCTACATTCGCTACAGCGGTTGCCCCTGAACCATAGTAAGTAGTATCATAGTTGATTTTTATAGGAACTCCATTTTGAAATATGGTATCTCGAACTTTTAATGTTCTCCCGGGAGTGATGACTACTTTAGAACCTAATGGTATTTTATTAGCATTAGAATCCAAGGTATAGGAAGACATTACCCAATCTTTTCTTAAATCTCCTGCACCATACAAATTTGCCAATGTTGGATAAGGACGATATATCCCTGTGGATCTTAATGTTGTAGAAGGACAGGTAATACCCATTAATACACCAAGTTGTTGTGTGGCCAAATAGCCTAAGCCCGCATAGGAACCGACACCATTTGACAGAAAAGCTGCATCCCACATTCCTTCTGTCAGATTTTTATCTACAAAATTATCTTGCATGTTATTGATAAATAATCTTGCATAGGCAGGTGTATTCGGATATTGAGGGTGTGAAGAACTATTTAATGAATGAACGTTACGTTGAATTACTTTTTCTGCCCAATTCAAAGCTTTTTGATAATATACTTGCCCGCCGTTATTTGGGCTACCTGCTGCGGACAAACATACCCTTGCCAACATTCCCTCAACAGCTGTTTGTGTAACTGTTGTCGTGCTTTGTACCTGAGAAATAGTTTGTACTAACGAATCTGCCGCAGTCATATCCATAATAATAGAATCATAAATGTTTTTTGTGGGTGTTTCTGGAATATCGAAGCTTGTACCCGAATTTGATGTCAATGTGGTTTTGTATGGGACATCACCAAAATTATTGACCAACAGATAGAAATAATATGCCCTTAAAAAAAGTGCCTGTCCCTTGATATTTGCCCGCTTTGTTTCGTTCATAACGGGTTGGTTAATCACACTCAATAGAATATTTGCCCGCTCAACTCCTGCATAAAGTGCCTTCCATAAATTCAAATAACTTGCATCGTCACTCGATGAACGGAACGCTTCTGTTAATGCCTGAGTAGTTGTATTCGTAGCACTCAGCCCTGAATTAAATCCCTCATCATTCCCTGTAGAAAAGTATCCCCACATGCCCCATCCATACAATTGTTCTGCCTGCAACGAACTGTAAACTCCAGCTAACTGATTCGTCAACTGAGCCTCATTCGTTTTATCTGATGTTTGAAAGTTTAGCGGATCTAGGCTAATGTCTTTTTTACAAGCACTTATTAAACAGATAAATGAAAAGAATAGAAATGTCGTTGTTTTATTTATATTTTTCATAATGCTATAGTTAGATAGAGATAAATTAAAAGATAATGTTTGCGCCAATAGTATAAGTTTTATACCTTGGGTAAGGAGTATAATCAAGTCCCTGTGCTAATGCTGCGGAACCAGAACTTGGTTGAATGTACAAATACCCTACTCCACCTGTTGCGGAAGAACCTGCAAAACCTCCAACTGGAGAAGTAGCTGAATTTGCCCCTCTATACGTGGATACTTCAGGATCTAATCCACTATATTTTGTCCATGTAAATAAGTTTTGTGCAGCTATAAACACCCTGAATTGATTAATTCCAATCCTTCGAATTAAATTTGCAGGAAGGTTGTAACCGAATGTTAGTGTTTTAAATCTTAAGAAAGAGGCATCTTCAATTAACCTAGAAGATAAACGTACCTTACCATCCAAATCTGTACCTCCTAAACGAGCATTTGCCCGAGGAATGTCATTCGTAGGATTATTTGGCGTCCATCTGTTGGCATATTCTGCAAATTGATTTGAATTGGCAAAATAATTACCTCCATTGTCAAATACCATCTTGTTAGCATTTAGCACATCATTTCCATAACTCCATTGAAAGAATATTCCAAGACTAAAGGCTTTATAGGTAAAATTATTACTCAATCCTCCTGTATGAATTGGGAGTGGATTACCAATGATTGTTCTATCGTTATCATCAATAATTCCATCTCCATTCAAATCTTTATATTTTGGATCGCCAGGTTGTACTGAATTTGCCGTAGTACCATAACTCGCAATACCTGGTTTGAGGATATAAGTCCCATTTGAAATTTTATTAAAGTCAGCATATTGATATACACCACCCCATTTATAGCCATAAAACTGTGTCATAGGATAACCCACTTTTGCAATCCAAGCAGTTGTTGTATTCAAATTCCAAGCTGTTTGTCTAACATCTGCCCCATTGTAGAAACTAACAATCTTGTTTTTATTAAAGGCAATATTAAAGGAGGTTGTCCATGTAAAACCCTTCTTTTGAATGTTAGTCGTTGTAACTGAAAATTCTATACCTCTATTTCTAATGGTACCTGCATTTTGATATTGTGAATTTGTTCCGTTAGCATATCCCGCAATTGATGGTAAGGGGACTGCTAACAAACTGTTCTTAGTATCTTTCAGATAATAATCAAACTCAACGAGTACCTTGTCTCTAAAGAAACTAAGGCTAGTACCCAAATCTAATTCATGTGTTGTTTCCCATGTAATATTTGGATTTCCGTAAAAAAAGCCAATCAGACCAGGGGTATTAACACCATTCATAGGATAGCCATAGCTTGTGCTTAATCCCATTTGGTATAAATAGGCAAAATCACTTACCCTGTTATTACCTACTAATCCGTAACTGACACGAAGTTTACCATCTGTTAATGTATTAGATAGTTTTCTAGCAAAATTTTCTTGAGTAAAGCGCCAAGCAAAAGCTCCTGAAGGAAAGAAACCCCATTGATGACCCGGTGCAAACCTTGAAGAACCATCCTCACGGCCTGTTACAGTAAATATATACTTTTCAAATAAAGAATAGTTTACACGACCAAGGAATGAAATTAATTGATTTTGACTAGGCGAATATGTAGCACCTGTAGCAGTGCCCGCACCAAGACTGCCGATACCCAAATATTCTAATGCTTGCGGAATTTGAATAGATTTATAACTATTTCCATTTGCCTTACCATAATTATAAGTAAAACCAGTCACGGCATCAATAATGTGATCTTTATCAAACCTCTTTCGATAAGATAAGGTGGACTCTGTAAGATAGTTGTTATTGTTATTATTGTATATGTATCCGTTGATCTGATTAATTGGATTGTAAAGCACTCCATTACTATTTAAAGACATATTTCCTTGTGATGTCTTAGAATTATAAAAAGCTTCAGTTGTTAATCTTGTATTAGAGATACCGCCAGTTATTTTGAACTTTAGTTCAGGAGTAATTGTATATTCTAAAAAGGTATTTAATGTGGTCGTATTCGTGATGCTTTTACGATATTCATTCAAAGCCTGTTGTTTTGGGTTTACTAAATTGTCGGGTACTGCAGAAGAACCATTTATTGCAGAACTATCAATAAAACCCGTTTCGAGACTAGATCCTCCAATTACATCTACCGGTCTGAATGCCCACATATTAAAAACAACGCCCCCTCCTGTGCCGGCAGTAGGCATAGTGCCAAAACTTGTCGTGTTTGAATAATTCAAGCTACCTCCAATTCGAACATTATCCCCTAGTTTTGTATCAAAATTGATTTTTCCATCATATTTCTTCAGACCAGTATTAATGATAACTCCTTTTTGATTGGTAATTGAACCACTTAAAGCAAAACGAGTATCTTTATTTCCCCCAGTAATTCCAATATTATGAGTCTCAAGTCCACCTACTTGAAGCAATAAGTCTTGCCAATTATAGGGTTTTACATGTTTATAAGAATCAAGATCAATTCCATTTTGTAAATCAATGTATCTAATATTTCCAGTAACCACTTTAGTTGTTCCTGTACTTTGAATGCTATCTAATTCCAATTGCAGTTTCACAAACTCATAAGGACTAAGCATATTCATGCGTTTAGTAACATTTTGAATGCCATCTGAATATGCATAACTAAACTTTGTTGGTTCTGCTTTTCCCTTTTTAGTAGTAATCATTATTACACCATTCGCTCCTCTCGAACCATAAATCGCAATTGAAGAGGCATCTTTTAATACTTCAATCGATTCAATGTCGTTTGTATTGATTGAGTTTATATCAAGATTTTCAATGGCGAATCCATCCACAACATATAACGGAGAAGTTTCTTGACCTGCAGTACCACCTCTAATTACAATTTGAGAACCTCCTCCGGGTTGTCCATCATTTGTTGAAACAGTTACACCTGCTACTCTTCCTGCTAATGCTTGATCGAAAGATGTAACAGGAGCTTTTTTGACTTCATCCATATTCACCTTGCCAACCACCCCTGAGAATTCTTTCTTTTTCAAACTTCCATAACCGATTACTATTACTTCATTCATACTAGTGTTCGCCTCAACCAACATGATAGAAACTGAACTTTTATTGCCTACTTTAACAGATTGAGTAATATAGTTAATATAACTAGCAATGATTGTATCCGAGGGACTTGCGTATAAAGTGAAATTTCCATGTTCATCTGCTTTTGTTCCCACACTCCTTCCTTTAACCTTCACGGTAGCTCCAACAAGAGGATTTTTGTCACTTCCAATTACACTTCCAGTTATTTTCTTGGATTGCTTACCCATGTCATCTTCATTTTGTGCAAGGAGACTTTTTGAAATAATGAATAAGGTAATAAATAATAAAATTCTAGAAACCCGTTTAAGGTTATTCATGCCGCAACTCGTACTCGATCTACTTATCATTTGGAAGCATTTGAAATATCAATAAATAATGATGTGCAAAAGTAAGTTTTGTTATGAATAAACTATTCGCATTGTGTTGCAAAAGATAGTTTTAATGTTGCAAAGGAGGGTTTATATCTTTATGGTGTCTTTCCATTCAGTTACTCAATAGATAAAATTCAGGTGTTTTTAGAAAAAAACTAGAAGGTCAATTCTTAAGTTATACAAAATCTCTCAAATAAAGATAGTATTAATTGTTACTCAAATTTTCATTCGGGAATGTGGTTGAATTAGCACACTGAAATGCGGGGAAGTTGTTAGAAAAGAACTGTTAACCAAGCGTTTAGCTGTCAAAGGTTGCTGTAAAGCAATAAATAAATGGTTTATTGAGAAAGTTTATTCCTACCAACCTCTATTATTTTTCTATTATTAGGATAATATTGTTTTATCAAATTACTTTGCAGCATTAAACGTTCCTGCAAAATTATTATCTCTTTCATTAGTTGATAATAATCAAGCATTTAATAAAAAAATACAACTTAATTTAAATGAAAAAATTGCTCCCACTTTTGCTTCTGCCGTTAACACTGCAGGTAGCAAACGCACAACAGACAGTAAAAAAAGTAACAACACCCTCAACTTCTATTGCGAAATCGTATGTTTCAAAAGTTTGGGTAGCTGATAATGGTGATGGCACTTACAAGAATCCAATCATTCATGCCGATTACTCCGATCCTGATGCTATTCGTGTGGGTGATGATTATTACCTAGTGGCTTCAAGCTTTAACTATGTTCCGGGATTGCCTATTCTTCACTCAAAAGATTTAGTAAATTGGTCAATAGTGGCCAATGTATTTACTCAACAGCCACCCTTTTCTCGTTATGATAGTGTGCAACATGGAGGTGGCGTTTGGGCGCCTGCGATTCGTTTTCATAAAGGAGAATTCTATATCTATTATCCCGATCCTGATTTAGGAATTTATGTTGTAAAAGCAAAAAATATAACGGGGCCGTGGTCAATACCTCTATTAATAAAAAATTCGAAAGGTTGGATTGACCCATGTCCTTTTTGGGATGAAGATGGTAAAGCATATCTCGTAAATGGGATGGCAGGTAGCAGGGCTGGCATCAAGAGTTGTTTGATATTGAGTCGTATGTCTGATGATGGTACACAATTGCTTGATGACGGTGCTTTAGTATTTGATGGTCATGGAAAGCATCCCACTATTGAAGGTCCAAAGATGTATAAACGAAATGGCTACTACTATATATTAGCACCTGCGGGTGGAGTTGGTACGGGATGGCAAGTGGCCATGCGTAGTAAAGATATCTATGGCCCTTACGAGGATAAGATAGTGCTTGAAAAGGGGACTGCTGTCACAAATGGGCCACATCAAGGTGCATTATTGGAAACACAAACTGGAGAAAACTGGTTTATTCACTTTCAAGATAAAGATGCTTACGGACGAATTGCACATTTAGAACCTGTGAAATGGGTAAATGATTGGCCATTGATGGGTGTAGATAAAGATGGTAATGGGATTGGTGAACCTGTATTGACCTACAAAAAGCCAAATGTAGGTCAAACATATCCAATAAATACACCTCAAGAATCGGATGAGTTTAATGATAGTAAATTAGGATTGCAATGGCAATGGGATGCAAATCCAAAGAGTAATTTTTGTTTTCCTGCAGGGAAAAGTTATGGGTTCCTTCGTTTATATAATGTTCCTGTTCCTGAGAATACAACTAATTTTTGGAATGTCCCTAACTTATTAACCCAAAAGTTCCCTGCACCTGATTTCTCTGCCACTACTAAATTCACGTTTACACCAAGGACTGATGATGAAGAAACAGGATTGATTATTTCCGGTATCGACTATGCATATATTTCTGTCAAGAAAATAGCAAATGGTTTAGTTGTGTCGCAAACAAAGTGTATCAACGCAGAGAATGGTGCAACAGAGAAAAAAAGCAATGAAGTGGCAGTAAAAAGTGAAACGCTTTATTTTAAAGTAAATGTTAGAAACATTCTACCAAATACGAATGATTATAAAACTTACAACATTGCTGAAAACAGTCCTTATGGCAATGCACTGTGTACGTTCAGCTACAGTGAAGATGGAAAATCGTTTACAACAATTGCCGAACCCTTTGCTGCAAAGAAAGGAAAATGGGTAGGTGCTACAGTGGGCATCTTCGCTATTCGTCATGGTAAGACCTATGAGACAGGATATGCCGATTATGATTGGTTTAGAGTAGATAAATAACGTATTTAATACTATTATTTAATTATCAAATTTTAAAAGCATGCCCCAATATAGGTTCATAACCAATAATGGGGCATGTTGTTTTTAAAATTAATGCAATTGTTTGAGCAATTTATGTCTTATTGATATAAATTTCAGCTCATTTTTAATAAGAATTCATCTTCAATAGCTATTATTATCAAACTTTTATTAATTGAAAGCGTTCAATCCTGTCTATCACTAATCACTAAACCCTACATTTGCGGCTCATTCAAAAAAAAATATGCAGACGGATAAGAACACAGTCGTTGGAATGGTATTATTGGCAATCTTGTTTTTTGCCTATTTCTATTTCAGCAATCAACAACAACAAGCACTAGAAGTACAAAAACAACATCAAGAGGATTCTTTAAATAGAATAAAGGCAGCTTCGCTAAAATTGAAGGATACAAGTGCATTGAACAAACAATTCTTGCAAAAAGACACACTCGATAAATTAAATGCAGCAGGTGACTTTGCTACAGCAGCCTTAGGAAAAGAGCAATTAACTATTGTAGA
This sequence comes from Chitinophagaceae bacterium, assembly GCA_947378615.1. Lineage (GTDB taxonomy): Bacteria > Bacteroidota > Bacteroidia > Chitinophagales > Chitinophagaceae > Parasediminibacterium. Next base: position 17,669 of record CANCKV010000002.1, read on the forward strand.
GAATGAAGTAATTAAAGTGACTTTTTCTAATAAAGGGGGGAGTGTAAAGCAAGTAGAATTAAAAAACTATACTTCTAATGTGGATAAAAAGCCAATTATATTGGGTGGAAATCCAAACGATAAGATTAGTTATGCCATTAATACAGGCAACAATAGTTCAAATTTGGTAAACAATCTTTTTTTTCCTACACCTAAAGTAGAGAAGAATGCAGATAATAGTCAGACTATTAGTTTCACAATTGCTGCTGCAAATGGCGAAAGCTTGACGCATCAATATATTGTAAAGCCAAATGAATATTTGATAGATTGGAATATCAGTATGAATGGTGCTGACAAGTTGGTTAGTAACGGTAATATTAATTTTCTTTGGAATTGGACAACCATTCAAAAAGAAAAATCAACTATTTATGAGCGTCAAATGAGTAATATCTGTTTTAGTGAAGACAATCAATTTGATTATATATCGTCTCATAATGAACATTTATTTGAAAAATCAGTACAGTGGGTAGGAGCTGTTCAGCAATTCTTTAATACAACTTTAATCGCTAAAAATAGTTTTACCGGAGGGAAGGTGACTTGGGTTAGAAGTACTGAAAAGGATTCCACCAATACGTTAGCTACAGTTGATGTGGCTTTACAGTTAAAAGTGCCAGTTGCATCTACTGCGTTGATTCCAATGCAGTTGTATTATGGACCAAATGAATATCATATCCTTAGGAAATTGGATAATAACATGGATAACATCGTCAATCTTGGTCGGGATGTTTATTCGTTTGTACGTCCTGTGAACAAATATGTGATAATGCCTGTGTTTGATTTCTTCGTTAAGTTAATCACCAATTTTGGATGGGCTATTTTATTGTTGACTCTGTTTATTCGTGTATTTACAGCACCATTGATGTATGGTAGTTATTTGAGTGGCGCCAAAACAAAGGCTTTGAAACCTGAATTGGATGCACTTAAAAAGAAGTTTGGCGATGATCAGCAAGGCTATGCGATGGAACAAATGAAGTTATTTAGGGAAGCGGGTGTCAATCCTTTAGGTGGGTGTGTTCCAGCATTGTTGCAGATACCTATATTCTTTGCGTTGTATAGTTTCTTTAATTCTAATATTGCCCTTCGTGGTCAATCTTTTCTATGGAGTCATGATTTGTCTTCTTATGATGTGATAGCAACACTGCCATTCTCCATTCCGATGGGCTTTGGCGACCATATCAGTTTGTTTACGATTACGGCGGTATTGACAAGTTTTGCGATTTCGATGTACAATATGGGCAATACGCCCACACAGGATAATCCTGCTATGAAATACATGCCGTACTTCTTTCCATTCATGATGTTGTTCTTCTTTAATCGGTTACCATCTGCTTTAACTTGGTATTACACTGTTTCAAATACAGTGACTTTGTTATTGCAATTTGTTATTCAAACATATATTATCGATCATGACAAGATTATGGCAAAGATGAAGGAAACGCGTACGAAGCCTAAAACTAAAAGCAAGTGGCAGGAGCGCTATGCACAAGTGATGGAGAGTCAGAAGAAATTAGAAGATATGAAGAAAAAGACTGGAGGAGGGAAGTAGGTATTACGTTATAGGAATAGAGTTTAATGTTTATAAACCTGAATAAAGTAGTCCACTAATTAATTGATGTAAATCTTTTGATTAGTGGATTTTCTATTTAATAATGATTGCTTAATGTAATATGTCTAGTTAATTCAGCTAATCAATCCTACTTACTTTATCATTCTATACCAAACAAAAATGACCACACAATTTTGTTATGCGGTCAATCTTTATTGAATTATTTAACTTATAAAATCTAATACACTATTCTTAAAACTGTAACTACAAACATGTATCCTGTGCTCAGAACTTTTATTTAAGTTCCCAATGCCAATTTTAAATTTGAAACAACCATTTGAATTAATAAATTTTCGGACATTTTAATTGGCCTGTTCCAAACGGATACCTTGGTGAATATAGTTTTTTTCTAGAGCCAAAGTATTCCTTACCACCTCCCCAACTACCTCCGCCACCTTCTCCGTGACCCAATCCCAATCCACTAAAGAAATCAAATAGTGTAATGTTAATTCTAATTTGATTAGAAAAATAAGCGTCATTTTGATTGGGATTTCCTCTTGGTCTGTCTGGATTTCCCTTTGGTAAACCGCCTTTTTCTGTATATTTCCATGATAATACTTCTCCCTGTCTTAATGAGTTTTTTCTGTTTTGGTCAATTAATGGTTCATTAATTTGGGCATCAAATTCATTTCTTCCTATATAATTTATTGCACTTACATCGTCAAGATAATCAGTAGTAAGTTTCCTAAAACTAAATTCATAGGCAATTGAAATTGCTTCTGATAATTGAACACGAACCCCACCACCAAGTTGCCAATTATTTTGAGTCAAATCATATACTCTTGATGGATAAGTTGTAGTGTTTATATTCAAAGGATGAAATAATTGCCCTTCAGTTCCAATGTCGTGTAAGTGTATTTTCTGCCCTACATTGAAAGGTACTTGGACATTAGGGAAATATAACTTGAAATGATCTATATCTCCTTGTTGTACTGTTGTGGTAGGGTCAAAATGAAAGATAGAAGGGCCTCCAAAAATATAAGGTACAATATTGTTGTCTTCACTATTCAATAAATCAATTTCCAATAATTCTGCCCCTTCAAAAATGTTTGTTTTGAAATCTAGGTTTCTTTGTTTTGCACCAGAATTCGGTGATTTAGCATCATCTGCACCAATTTGCAAAAAGGAGAGGTTTGTTCTAAGTCGGACATTATTGAAAATATTCAAAGTGAAACCGCCACTTAGTGCAGGTTTCAAGCTTGAAATATAGCTGTTTGATAAATCTCCTTGGTAATTGCTCCCACCTACTGCAAGGTTGAAATTAAAATTTTGGGAGTAGGTAAACTCGCTTGAAAAGCAAAATACTAATATGAATGCAATGACAATTTTATGTTGAAGAGGAAAATATTTCATAATTTAAAATTAGAGGTATTAGTTCAATTAATTTGTTTATTCACAACTAATTCAACAAGTAAAAGAACCAGATGTTTGTAAAAATTAGACGTGAAAGTAAAGAAATTTGTCAAAGTAAAAAAAAATAATTAACAGCAATTTTTTTTGTGAATTATTTTTTCAGACAATTTAATGGTATTGAAATACTAATACTTTAA
>CANCKV010000003.1 GCA_947378615.1 Chitinophagaceae bacterium
TTTACCTTAAACCTTTTACCTTAAACCTTTTACCTTAAACCTTTTACCTTAAACCTTTTACCTTAAACCTTTTACCTTAAACCTTTTACCTTAAACCTTTTACCTTTTACCTTACCCCTCAAACCTTTTACCTTACACCTACAACTTAATACCTACAATCTAATACTCATTACTTCTTATGAAAATATCTGATACACTATCCAACTCATTGAATAGGCTAAGAATGTCATATATACAAACTGGATGATTGGCCATTTCCAACTCTTCGTTTCCCTTTTCACAACTGCAAGTGTACTCATACATTGCATTGCCAATACATAAAATACCATCAATGATAAGGCAGCTGCTAAAGTATATACTTTAGTACCGTCTGGATGTTTGGCAGATTGTAATTTTTCCCTTAACGAAGAATCGTTTTCTTCTTCCACACTGTATAAGGTGGCCATCGTACCGACAAATACTTCCCTTGCTGCAAATGAGGTAATCAATGCCACTCCAATTTTCCAATCATATCCCAATGGTTTAATGGCAGGTTCAATTGCTTTGCCCAATATTCCTGCATAAGAGTTTTGAAGCTTTTGAGAAGACAATTCCTTGCTTAAGATAGCTTTTTGTTCGGGATGTAGTTGGATGGCATTGGCAAATTCTTCTTTTACCTTCGCCATCCTATTGCCTGGTCCATAAGAACTTAAAAACCATAATAACAGGCTAATTACCATGATAATTTTACCGGCATCCTGCACAAATATCTTGGCTTTCTCAACCATCGTAATCCCTGCATTCTTCCACCGAGGACTACGATAGACAGGTAATTCAAGAATGAAAAAACTCTTTTCCTTAATATGTATAAACCATTTTGCCACATAGCTTACAATCAATGCCATGACGGTTCCTAATAGATAAAGTCCCATCATCACTAATCCTTGCAAACTCAGAAAACCCAAATAGTATTTATTGTCTATCACTAATGAAATCAGTATTGTATAAACCGGCAATCTTGCACTACAACTCATCAGGGGGGTAATTAGAATCGTGAGTAGCCGTTCTTTTTTGTTTTCAATGTTCCTTGTACTCATGATGGCAGGAACGGCACAGGCAAAACCACTAATCATTGGCATTACACTCTTTCCGTTCAAACCTACCTTGCGCATGAGTTTATCTGTCAAAAAACTAATTCGTGCCATGTAACCTGTATCTTCCAAAAGGGTTATCAAGCCAAATAGAATCATTATCTGTGGGATGAAAACCATGATACCACTGAGTCCTGCCAATAATCCGTTGACCAATAAATCGCTCCACCAAGCAGTGGGTAAATGAGCGTTGCAATAAGTGGATAGCTGTTGGAAAATCCATTCTATCCCATCCATTGGGAATTGTGCAAGCCAAAAGATACTTTGAAACAATAAAAACAGTACAGTGACCAAAATCAGATAACCCCATTTCCGATGGAGTAATACATTATCGAGTTGTTCGGTAAATAATTTTTTCTGTAAAGGATCAGGTTCCACTACATTTTGTTTCATCGTTGACTTAATCCTTTGATAACGCTGCATGATTTCCTCCGCTTGCGTCTTTGTTGGATTAAATTGATTGTCTTTCTCTATTTTTTCAATTGCATGTTGATGTGAATCTGACAGCGGAAAGTTCTCATGATTAATCAAGTAATGTATTGCCGCATAATCACTCAGGTGTGGAAACAGTTTCTGTACCTCTTCAATGGCAACGGGTGCGAGGGCAGATGTATTGATAAAATTACGCTGAAAACTTTTATTTGTTGACTTTGCTGCTTGAGTCAATAACTTCTTCAAATCCGTCAGTCCCTTATTCTTTCTTGGATTCACCGACACTACAGGAACCCCTAAATCTGTAGCCAACCCATTCACATCAATCTTAATCCCTTTTTTCTCTGCGAGGTCATTCATGGTGAGTGCTAATACCACTGGAATCTTGAGGTCGAGAATTTGACTACAAAACAACAGGTTACGTTTTAGGTTACTAGCATCGGCAACGAGCAATACCAAATCGGGTTTTACTTCTTCCCCATCGGCATTCATCAATACCTTATATGCCACCCATTCATCAGCCCTACGAGGGTAAAGGCTATAGGTGCCTGGCAAATCTATGAGTTCAGCTTTGATGTCATCATCGAGGTCGAGGAAACCAGTTTTTTTGTCAACAGTAACACCCGGAAAATTGCCGACCTGTTGATGCAAACCCGTCAAGGCATTAAACAGCGATGTTTTGCCACTGTTTGGGTTACCGACTAACGCAATATGTAAAGGAGAATCTTTCAATAAGCGGCAAATGTAATTCCCTAGAAAACCCTGTAGTTACGAGATGTGTAATTGAAAGTATCATAATCAGGAATAATATGGGTACAAATAATGTACAAGGTGGAGCCTTTTTATACCCAACTTTTCACCTCTTCAAGAAATAGATTGTAATTCTTATCCATCTATTTTCCATTTATTGCCAGCATTATCTCTTCAAAGCTTTCTATCCCTGATTTCAAATTTTCTATAATGTCATTAGCCAAAACATCGGGGTCGGGTAAGTTATCCAAGTCTGTCAGGCTTTTATCCTTAATCCATGATATGTCAAGACTCGTTTTATCCCGCTCTATTATTTCTTCATAACTAAACTTTCTCCAACGACCTTCTGGATTGCTTTCTGCATCGTAATTTTCCTTTCTTTTATGGATGCTTCCAGCATGATAACAGGCTATAAAATCGTTTAGGTCTTCCAATTTCAGTGGATTCTTCTTTAACGTGAAATGAATGTTTGTCCTAAAGTCATAAAACCAAACCTCCTTTGTCCAAGGTTCTTTTGCTGCGGGCTTATTATCAAAAAACAATACGTTTGCCTTCACCCCTTGCTTATAAAATTAATCACTCGCGTGCCCCGCCCCTTCGTGTGCAGTTAAATTTTGACCTTATTCCACCCGCTTCGCTTCAATGATACCAACGGGCTTTCCATCCACAAACAATACATAATCCGCAGGACCAACTTCGGTAGAATATTCCCTTACGGCAACGCCCAAATTAGCAGAAAGGCTAATCTTAGATTTATGTTGAATAACCCAACCGCAATCAATTAATTGTTTGTCAATTTCATCCCTTGCAATCTGTTCTGGATTTTGATTTGCCATTATTCAATCATATTATCATTTAAGAAATTTAAATTTACTCACTTAGTTCTCAAAGTAGGGTGGTAAAGATAGGGTTAATATAATTATAAGGCTAGAATCTTAAAAACTATGAAACAAAACAATGTCCGAGATGAAGTCAACCTAATATGATTATTCAAAATTCACTTTAAATATCAACTTTGACTACTTAGAATTAACAATTAGGTAGTAGAGGTTTACTTTTTCCTGATGAAAATGTATAAGTCGCTAGTAGGAGTTTATATTTTCCTGTTATAAATGTATAATTTGGTAGTAGGCGCTTACTTTTTCCTACTGCATCCCTACAAATTATTCCTAGCAAGTAGCTCTTCTTTACTCCTTCCAATCAAATTGTTAATAGGAAGTAACTTAATCCTCCTTCTTACCTGCCTCACCTTGTTAGGAAGTAGCCTATCCCTATTTCTAATTAGTTCGAACCAGTTATAAATCAGCTTTTACCTGAATCCCACCAACAATATCCTGCTTCTTTCTGCTCCAAAGTAATTTAAGATTAGCCTAGTACTCTTGAAAATTATCATGCCACTCATTTTTATAACAAAAAAGGAAAGCCCTTTTTAAAGAACCTTCCTTTTAATTAACCATTTACCATTAACAATTATCCTTGCATAAATAAGCTAAACTTGCCATCAATAGTAGCACTCACATTAGTGACTGCAATTTTTGTCCATTTTGAAGGAATATAGAAACCAGAACCAGGATTTGAAATGATTGTTTCTGAAATTAGACCATTAGCAACTAATATCGACAAGATAGTGAATCCATGATTCGTAAACATTTTTCCTGTTTCTACTCCAGTTATTGTTACAATACCAGCGGGTGCAATGGAAAACTCAGTAGCCACCTTTTTGACATTTGTTTTACCATGAAAATCTGTAGAAATTCCTTTAACAATTAAGTCCATTGGTTTAGATGTCTTTGCAGAAATTTTTGCCCTGTCCATTGTTCCATTACAGATATAAAGAAGATTGTTTTCTACAATTTTTGCAATTCCTCCACAATTGGCAGCAAGCCCCAAAAACATCTCTTGTGTCGCCACAATATCGGTTCCTTCCTGCATCATTGCACCAAATTTTGCAACTGTCCATCCTTCTGGTAATAATTCGGGATGCACTTCTATGATTCTCTCATAAATCGCCGTAATTTCTGCACTTCTAACAATACCAACACTCGACATCTTAGCTTCTTGTTCCGGAGACAAAGGAGTTGTAAGTGGTCCGATTATCGCTTGTGCGCTAGTAACAATAGGTGTAACAGTTGTTTTGACTGCAGGTGTAAATGTACCAGCAGGTGTAATGTAATTACTCATAATTTTTCGTTTTATTAATGAAATTAATTGCCCTATCTCAGTTTGAAACGGGGTGAATTGAGGAGGTTTTTATTTCGAATAAAACGCAAACTATCAGTAAACGAATTTCTTTATGAGCATTCAACAAAGAAATAAGAAGAAAGGGAAAGTAGTCAATTGATAATCTTTTTCGGATGGCGGCATGTCATTCGGCTTGCAATTGTTTACTTCGAATTGTTACTACGGTCTGTGTACTTTGATAACCTTTAGTGAAAATGAAATAATGTTGATTCTTTCTTTGAATCAATAACAGTGCAATAGTAGGATTATATATTCATATTAATGTAAAAGGATTTTATTTATCCCAGATTATGAAATAGGACTCTACCACAATTCACAATTACGTCAAACAGGTGTTGCTTTGTAAGTAAACATTCCTGAAATATTAGATAGGGTTACATCGAAACCGTTGCTATTAAACTTATCTGTGTTTCCGCCAAATCCGGATGTGCTACCACAAATTGCACCACCTGTTCCTGTACCAGTGATATAAATTTGCTTTTGCCAAGCATTACTAATTAATTGAGACACAGGACTACCGATGAAACTATACTTACGTGCAGTCTTAGAGAAATATAGCGTTGTACAGTTACATCGCCATTAATAGTTCCGAGTAAATTATCTAGTCTCGCCGGTTCCAGTGGCAGTAGATAATAAGGTCAAATATCCTCCTGTGTTCAACGTTCCTGAAGTCAGATATACATTACTACTTACACCAAGTGCTCCTGCAATAGATACTCCTGCTGCATTATTGATGCGTAATTTACTTGAGGACTTAAATCAATCTAATTATTTGATACTACTCAGGAATTTTTACCACTAGGTTCACAAGGTTTTGAACAAAAAAAACTCAAAGGATAGTTTACTTTTTAGATACTTACAGGTCAATTATTTTATAAGAAGTCTTTGTGTTCCTTGTTTTTCTTCGTTTCCCTTGTGGTAACCCTACTGAGTAGTAACAATTATTTCAGTTTCTTTTTTTCTTTTGTTGGGGGTAGAAAGTTTTCTCCTGTCACTACACTTTTACCTGTTTGCGATTCCAATTCCTTTCTTGCATTTTTGGCTACAGAACCACCTTTCTTGCTTGCAGTTGCATTTGGTTTGAATCCTGTTGCCTCATCTGTTTCAGCTATCTGACGGGTGGACAATTCTGCAAGTGCAGTAAATATCAATTCCGCCTCACTCATGTGGTCTCTTAGGTTTTGTGATTTCAATTCTTTCAAATCCTTGTGTTCTTTTACGGTTAATCCTGTCCATTCCTGATGAATGATATTGGTAAGCATAGCAAACTCCATTCCTTTTTCAACACCATTTTCTTGCCAATAGTCAGTCAGTTTGTTGCGGGTTTCCTGACCCGTCATTCTTTGTTGAATCCACTTTTCGCTACGACCAAGCTTTTGCCAATTTTCCCTTGCCCTATCCACTCCCTGACTTGGATCGCTTATTTCTTGCAAACGTTCATAGCCCACCTTTGCCAACCATTGTTTGAAGGGTTCTGCTTTAGGGGAGGGAATAGATTGAATGATTCGGAAAATTTGTTCGACATTGCCAACATCAGTCAATCGCATTTTGCCATCTTCAGCTTCCATTTTCAACTGGTTACAATTTGTAACCGTTTCATTTCCTTCTTTAACTAACCTGCTTTTCAATACTTTCCAGTAGTTTCTTGCCCTTTCAGTATTAGGTTGGTCTGTTAAGATACCCACAATATCTACAATACTGAAATACCAACTTTCATTTTCTACATCGTAGTGACTGCGCACTTTCTTCTCTTCGAACAACTTGATATTTTCCATAATTAACACTTTTAATTTGATGACCAGAAACGTCTATTGATTAGTTTTTTGGATTTCGATTTCCATTACAAATAGGTTCCATTTATTTTCACGGCAAATGTAGCTGAATGCCACCTCCCAAAAGATTAATTATCAGAGAATGGAAAAGATTACCCATCGTCTGAACCATGATTCTTGTGATTTATGTGATTGTGATAATTAGAACTATTTTAATTCATAATAATCTCATGAATCATAGTTCAGACAGTTTCCTCTCCGCTGTCACTTCGTAGAAATCTGATAGAATGCTGTAATAAATCTATTAATAGAATCAACTCTTTTTACAAAAGAAGTTAGTTTGATTTTTAAATGGAAGTAAATATTTGTGTAGGAGATTTCTACGAAATGACACCGAAGACGATGGAGAAGAAAGAAGAGATGTTGTGTAAGATTTGTCAACTTTTTGAAAGTTGACAAATCTAGTCGCTGTTTCGAATCTCTTTTAAATCAAAAGGATTATGCTCAATGAATCACAAATTTTAAAAATAATCAATCATTAATACTCTACAAAGTTCAATTTAATCTTGAACTCATTATTTCACTTTTATAATAGTCTCAACTTTTTTCAACCCTTCCCCACTTGCCTTTACGATAATTGACGAGGCTGTTTTATGACGATTCCCTTTTATCACTATCAAAGCCTTTCCATTATACACTTTACAATCATTGCCCATATACACATCCTCACTCTTTAGGTTTGCATTGCCTAAAGCCTGAATGATACCGCTACCATTAATTTCAAAATGGATGTTCATGTTGGCATTTGGCTGTAGATTACCCTCCTTATCCACCACTTCCACCTGCACAAAAGATAAGTCCTGACCATCATTGTTAATTGTAGTCTTATCGGGAGATAAGCGGATACTATAAGGTTCGCCAACCGTCTTTATGATAAACTCATCCGCCTTTATACCTTTATTATAAGATACTGCTTTCAAAATTCCGGGGGTATAAGAAACATCGAAAATGGTTTTAAAACCCTGTGCATCCTGACTTGGTTTTTCACCTATCAACTTGTCATTCAAATACAATTCAACTTTATCTGCCTTTGCATAAACTTCGACCTGATATATTTTCCCAATCCTGTCGGCAGGATAATTCCAGTTTAGATAAACTGGATAAATTCCCCAACCCACCACGTTGATGGTATCACCATTCAGGTATTTTGGTTGCTCTACAGCCATATAAATTTTCTCTCCCTTATCCCATAGGATATTGCGGAAATGAGAAGTCGGTTTTCTATTTCCCAAGATATCCAAATCTCCTGGATTCGCTCCATGCCAAGGATACAAACGGTCATTACCATGCATCACAAAGTTTTTTCCTGGCCTATCTGCTCGAGGTGGATTAGTAGGTTGGGTTGTATCATTCCGATAAAACCAACGACCTACACCTACTTCTCCTAAATAATCCTGTGCCGCCCAAACATGGTCTCCCACCACAAAATCATTGTTCATGATATTTCTACGCATGGAAACGGCAGGACCATCTCCTGGACTTGATTCTGTTCCAACAACGATTCTTTGAGGGAAGTTTTGTTCATCTTTTATCAATGCACCCATATTGTAGTTACAACCTACAATATCCAAAGCCTTTCGTTGTTTTAAGATTACAATTGAGTCTTGAGCATTTTTAGGAAGCCCCAATAACCCTTGTGTAACAGGACGTGTAGGGTCATTCAATCTGAAACGGTCTGCGAGTTTATCACACCATTCTCCACCCACTTTCGGGTCCATCGACCCCGGAATCTCATTACCTGTACTCCACATAATTACACACGGATGATTTCTATCCCGCTTTACAAATGCATCTAAATCCTTTTGCCACCAATCATTAATAAATAGACTGTAATCAAACTTATTCTTTCCTTTTGTCCAGCAATCCAACAACTCATCCATAACCAACATACCCAAACTATCGCAGGCATTCAATAACTCTGGAGAAGGTGGATTATGGGCAGTACGGATGGAATTGAAGCCACCTTGCTGTAACAAAGCAATCTTTCTTTCTTCAGCCCGATCAAAAGCGGCAGCACCAAGAATACCATTATCGTGGTGAATACAACCTCCATTTAGTTTATAAACCTTTCCGTTAATAGTTAATCCTTTATTTGTCCAAACCAATTGTCTGACACCAACCTTGGTAATAATGTCATCTTTCAGTTTTTCATTGACTAAAATACTCGAAACAGCCTTGTAACGCATTGGACTTTCAGGACTCCAAAGATTGGGATGATTGATAATCACTACCTGTGAAACCCTAGTTTCGCTATTCGGTTTGATGCTAACAGGTGACGATTTCTCAGACACTTGCTTACCATCAGAGTCTATAAAAGTGGTTTTGAGAATGGCATCAACAGTTTTATCAGTTTCATTCTTTACAATGGTTTCAGCCTTTACTAAGGCATTATCTGAATTAGCAGATGTGGTAAAAATAAACAATCCATTTGGGTCAATATGTACGGCATCTGTAACTTGAAATAATACATGGCGATAGATGCCCGAACCTGTGTACCAACGACTATTCTTTTGGTGGGAATTATCCACTTTAACTGCTATTGTATTCGTTCCTTGCTTAATATATTTAGAGATATCCACCGTAAAAGTAGTGTATCCATAAGGCTGATTGGCGGCTTGCATGCCATTAATCCAAACAGTGGCATCCATATAAACGCCTTCAAAAACGATACTTACTTTCTTGTCTGTCCAATCGGCAGGAACATTAAAATGCTTCCGATACCAACCAATACCCGCAGGATAAAAACCGCCTTGTCCACCCATAGGAGCAGTTCGACTTATTTTTTGAGAAATATCCCAATCATGTGGCAAATCAACCTGTTGCCAGTCATTTTCATTCTGATTGATCTCCTCCCCCTTTGAAACATCCCCCAAATGAAACTTCCAATCATTATCAAAAGGAGAAATAATCCGAATCGAGTTCTGAGCGAATAGCTGATATCCAATTAGGACTGACATTACAAACATGGTGACTACTTTCTTTATCCGCATAATTTTATCATTCATTTTTAATTAATATACTATTATCATTTTATTCCCTGATACCCTGTCTGAATTCTTTAGCAACAATATATAAATGCCATTAGCTAAACCTTTCAAACTAATCTTGAACTCATTATTTCTAGGATAATTATATGTTACTTTTTATAAAACACTTTTCAAGTAAAAGCTGTAAAAAAATTATTCCAAAAAGAACTTGTATGCAAAGTATTGAATTTGGAAGAACGCCATTTCAGGATTCGGGGAAGATGCTTAACAAATCTTTTACTACGCAATTAAGTCGTACATTATGGGTGCATAAAAGTTTTTCGCTTAAAGAGTTTCGTGGAGACACGAACCTCGGCAGTCTGCCTTGCGGCGTGTCCTCACGCAGCGAAAAACTTTTATGCACCCTACATTATTGCTATTATTAGTCTCCCCAATCTTTTCCATTATTTTCAAGCGGAAATACGACAATGGCATTGACAATTGGTTTAATAAGCGATGATAGACTATCTATTTGTTGCAATTAAAGGTTTTTACCGTACAAAAAAAGATATGGAAGTATAAAACCCATTGAAAATGGAAAAGAGTAAAAGTTAAATATTCTTTGACAATTATGCAGCTATTCTCTTAACATCAAAACTTAAAAACTGCAAATATTAATACCAACTATCATCAACAATTGTCTTTTATAGAAGAGGATTTGGGCATTAAAGAATAAATTTTGCTGAAATCGTCCAATTACTTTTTATTTTTTCAACCAAATGTCATCACTACTCTTTAGATTTGGCGCATGTTCAGATGCTGTAAATATTTATTGTGTATTAAAAATACAGTAGGCAAAGCCTAAACCTACGTACGTAAACCTTAAAACGTACCACAAAAAACTCATATTTCATCATTCATATTTCATATCTCAATAAGCATGTCACTAAAAGTTTATAATTCACTTTCACGGAAAAAGGAAGATTTCAAAAGCATTACAGAAGGTCATGTGGGCATGTATGTTTGCGGACCAACTGTAAGTGGCGAAAGTCATTTAGGGCATGCACGTCCTTATGTTACGTTCGATGTCATTCATCGCTACTTGATATACCTTAATTATAAGGTGCGTTATGTAAGAAACATTACGGATGCAGGTCACTTCGAAGAAGAAGGAAGGGAGGCCGAAGATAAAATTGCCAAAAAGGCATTATTGGAAAGATTGGAACCGATGGAATTGGTACAGAAATATACCAACCTGTTTCATTGGGCTATGAATGAATTCAACACCATTCCTCCGAGTATCGAACCTACTGCTACAGGTCATATTGTAGAACAGATAGTGATGATTGAAAAGATTATCAAAGCCGGGTATGCTTATGAAGCAAATGGGTCTGTCTATTTTGATGTAGAGAAATATAATACTGACTTTTCACAGATAGGAATGCCGTATGGGATTTTGAGTGGACGTAATTTGGAAGACCAATTGGATACCACTCGTGAATTGGACAATCAAGAAGAGAAGAGAAATAAGGCAGACTTTGCCTTGTGGAAGAATGCGCCACCCGAACATATTATGCGATGGCCGAGTCCGTGGGGAGAAGGTTTTCCGGGTTGGCATATCGAATGTAGTGCAATGAGTAATAAATATTTGGGGGAACAGTTTGATATTCATGGTGGTGGTATGGACTTGCAGTTTCCACATCATGAGTGTGAGATTGCTCAAAGTGCAGTATGTAATCATAAAACCATGGCCAAATATTGGATTCATAACAATATGATTACCATCAATGGACGCAAAATGGGAAAGAGTTACAATAACGTAATCAAGCTGAGCGAGATGTTTACAGGTGAACATCCGTTGCTTGAACAGGCTTATCATCCGATGACCATTCGTTTCTTCATTTTGCAGAGTCATTATAGGAGTACGCTTGATTTTGGCAATGAGGCATTGAAAGGTTCTGAAAAGGCAATGAAACGTTTGTGGGAAGCGTATCAGGTTTTATTGAAACTTGATGAAAATCAAGATACTCAAGCGGTTGTTTTAGAAGGAGAAGAGAATATTGATGCTAAAGTAAATACTCTTCTAGCCGAATTTGACGAATTTATGAATGATGATTTCAATACAGCTAAAGTGTTGGCAAGCATGTTTGAATTGGTGCCGATAATTAATGGCATTCAAGACAAACATATTCCACTTAATGTATTGAAGACAGAAACACTTTCTTTATTAAAGCATAAGTTGAAAGTTTATATTGAAGATATTTTTGGATTAAAACAAGAGAAACAAGGCGGTGATAAGTTAGAAAGTGTACTTAAATTATTGATTTCCTTGAGAAAAGAGGCTAAGTCGAAAAAAGACTTTGTCACAAGCGATAAGATACGCAATGAATTGACAAATCTTGGGGTGCTATTAAAAGACGACAAGTCGGGAGAGACTACCTACACGATTCAATAAATTAAATTTAAATGTTCCTGAGAGCAATTTCAGGAACATTTTTTATTTAACTAATTCAATATAGGCTTTCATTGGTGTAAAAAATAACTACCCCGAATAAAACTTACTACCTATTACTTACAACTAAAAACCTACTAGAACCTAATTTTACGTTTCTTTTAATTTAGGATTGATTATTGAAGGTTTAAAATGGACTAAGTAGAAAAACATGAAAAAGATATTAGTAGTTGATGATGAAATAAAGCTGCGGGGACTACTATCTCGTATTATTAGGGGGGAGGGGTTTGATGTAATTGAAGCAGGTACTATTGGAGAGGCAACAAGACTTTTGGCATCGAAAGAAGTCGATGTTGTATTGTGCGATGTTAAGCTGCCTGATGGAAGTGGGGTTGATTTTGTTTCGAAGATAAAAATATCGAATCCTACTATTGAGGTAATTTTATTGACAGCTTATGGGAATATTACGGATGGAGTTCAAGCAATGAAAAATGGAGCTTACGACTATATCATGAAGGGTGATGATAACCAAAAAATAATTCCACTATTAAATACAGCATTTGAAAAAGTTCAACTTCAAAAGCGTGTCGAACAACTAGAAACCCAAATAGGCAAGAAATATAGTTTTGATTCCATCTTAGGCATATCACCTCTCATTCAAGAGGCTATCTCCCTTGCAAAACGTGTTGCACCTACCGATGCAAATGTGTTGTTGCTTGGTGAAACAGGTACTGGGAAAGAGGTTTTTGCACAAGCAATACATAATAATAGCAAACAGTCTGGAAAACCATTTTTGGCTTTAAATTGTAGTGCATTTGGAAAGGAACTACTCGAAAGTGAAATATTTGGGCACAAAGCAGGAGCTTTTACAAGTGCTATTAAAGATAAAAGAGGACTGATTGAAGAGGCAAATACAGGCACCTTATTTCTTGATGAAATTGGTGAAATGCATATTGACTTACAGAGTAAACTACTCAGAGTACTTGAAAATGGAGAGTTTATTAAAGTAGGAGATACTAAAGCCACAAAAGTTTCTGTACGCATCATTGCTGCAACAAATCGAGATTTAAAGCAAGAAGTAAATGAAGGTAAATTCAGAGAAGATTTATATTATCGACTAAATGTATTCAGTATTTTCTTACCTGGATTAAGAGATAGAAAAAAAGATATTCCGATATTAGCCAAGCATTTTTTAGATATATTTTCCTTGAAAATCAATCATCAGGTAATAGGAATGAGCGATGAGTTTTTAAATAGCTTACAAAAGCATGATTGGAAAGGGAATATTCGAGAACTTAAAAATGTGATGGAAAGGGCAGTTATTTTAGCTGATGAGCCAAAATTAGTTGTACAATCATTACCTATAGAAATGCAAACACAAAATCTTAATCAAGATTCAATTCAGTCCTCCTTTGACCTTTCAAATGTAGAAAGACATCATATTCAAAAAGTACTCGCTTATTGCAAAGGCAATAAAACTGAGGCAGCAAGGTTATTAAACATTGGTCTTACCACACTTTATAGAAAAATAGAGGAATACAAAATAGCATAACCCACTTCAAAGCCTTTTAATTAATATATTTTAAATATCTACATTTATACTTTCAATTCAGAATTGAAGTTTAAAAAGCATGCCCTCTATTACCAATTTTCAATTCCAACCTCATATATACAGAATATAATTGACGTTTTGTTCGCATTAAATAAAAAAATATGTATTTTCATTTTGAAAAATACCATTCCATTATGAAAAGGTTACATAGATTTGCAACTCATTCTTAAGTATTTTTTTGTCCTTAAGAATTTGCAGTTTTGAAAAATGAAACTTTATGGAAGGGTTTCTCAATTTCGCAAATTAATGTATGATTTAACGATTGATTGCAATGTAAAAAATTTTAAAATTATTTAATAACAGCAATCACTAGACGACGAATATGCACCCTACTTCAAAGAAAATTACAGCAGCAGGCTTATTAATAGCCTTGGGAATTATCTATGGCGATATCGGAACATCTCCATTATATGTATTAAATGCAATCGTAAAAGGAAGGGCTATAACCGAAGAGCTAATTTTTGGGTCTCTTTCTTGTATTATTTGGACATTGACACTTCAAACTACTGTAAAGTATGTAATCCTCACCCTACAAGCCGATAATAAAGGGGAAGGAGGCATATTTAGTTTGTTTGCATTAGTGAGAAGAAGGAAGAAATGGTTGGTCATTCCTGCTATGATTGGCGGTGCTGCATTACTAGCGGATGGCATCATTACCCCTCCAATTTCTGTAACTTCAGCAATTGAGGGTTTACAGCAATTACCTCCTTTTCATGATATTACGACTTCTTCGATAGTGTGGATTGTTATTGGTGTAATTTCTTCACTTTTTATCCTACAACAATTTGGCACTGCTTCAATTGGAAAGCTATTTGGCCCTTTAATGGGTATTTGGTTTACAATGCTTGCAGTATTAGGACTCGGTCACTTATCCGATGATTTTAGTATTTTCAAGGCATTGAGCCCACATTACGCTATTGAATTACTTACTTTTTATCCAAAAGGATTTTGGATTTTAGGCGCTGTGTTCTTGTGTACAACAGGTGCAGAGGCTTTGTATAGTGACTTAGGGCATTGTGGCAAACAAAATATCCGTTATTCGTGGGTATTTGTAAAGGTTTGTTTAATATTAAATTATTTAGGTCAGGGAGCTTGGCTGTTAGCTAATTATCATGGAAAAATAATTACAGAAAAAGCATTCGATAGTGGCTTTAATCCATTTTATGGAATTATGCCAGAATGGTTCAAATTGATAGGTGTTGTAATCGCTACAGTAGCAGCAATTATAGCGAGTCAAGCATTGATATCAGGTTCATTTACATTAATTGCTGAAGCCATGCGATTGAATCTTTGGCCTAAAATGAAGATAATTTATCCTACTGAAGAAAAAGGGCAATTGTTTATTCCAGGTATTAACTTATTGCTTTTTATTGGGTGTATAGGCATTGTATTATTCTTCCAAAAGTCTTCAAATATGGAGGCTGCTTATGGATTGGCAATTACACTCTGTATGATTAGTACTTCTATTTTGTTTGCTAATTTCTTAGTTAGTCATCGGGTTTGGCCATCATGGATTTACTTGTATTTAGCTGTATATCTAACTATTGAATCTTCTTTTCTAATTGCAAATTTAGATAAATTTCCTCATGGTGGTTATGTAACACTATTAGTTGGTGGAGGATTGTTTTGGGTAATGTATGTTTGGTTTAGAAGTAGAAAAATCAAGAACAGATATGTTGAATTTGTAAAACTTCAGCAATATGTACCAATGATTAAAGAATTGAGTAAAGACACAAGCGTACCTCCTTATGCTACTCACCTTGCCTACATGACAAGCGCAAATAACCCAAAAGAAATAGAACATAAAATTATTTATTCAATTTTAAATCGCAAACCTAAACGTGCAAATGTCTATTGGTTTGTGCATGTAGAGATAATGGACAATCCATACACTTGCGAATATGCTGTTGAACATATAGTGCCCGATGAGATGATTCGTGTAGAATTCAGACTTGGATTTAGGGTGGAGCAAAGGATTACTTTGATGTTGAAACAGGTGATGCAAGATTTGGTGGTGAATAAGGAAGTGAATATTACAAGTCGATATGTAAGTCTTGAGAGAAACAATGTTGTTGGAGATTTCAAAATCATTGTAATGGAGAAATTCTTGAGTAGAGATAATGAACTTCCTTTCCTTGAAAAGATAATCATGAAATTCTATTTCTGGCTAAAAGAAATAAGTTTAAGTGAAGAAAGAGGCTTTGGATTAGATGCAAGTACGGTAACTGTAGAGAAATTCCCACTTATTGTTTCTCCTTATACAAAATTAAATTTGAAAAGGGTGATGCACACTACTAGAGAATATCATTAAAAAAATAGAATAAGTCAAATATAAAAAAGCTTTCTAGAATTTAACTAGAAGGCTTTTTTTATGTCTCTACAATCAACTAACAAATTCCTGTACATTTTAATTAAACCATACCAAAATGAAAACTACCATTTCATTTTGGTATGGTCAAGATTCTGTCAAACAAATTGAAATAAAAAATATTTGATTTAATTTCAATTTACAAACTACTTCTTTTTCTTAATTCAATGCTTTTCTAGCGGCAAATGGCACTTTTTTGGTAACTTATTAAAAGCCGTATGACAAAACTCGTTTATTAAAACAGGTTTTCATTATTAACTAGAAAAGTATGAACCCACAGTTAAAGAAGGTTACGGCCGCAGGACTATTAGTTACTTTAGGAATTATTTTTGGCGATATTGGAACTTCGCCTCTTTATGTGTTTAGTGCAATTATAGGAGACAAACCAATTTCTAAGGAATTAGTATATGGAGGAATTTCTTGTGTTTTTTGGACTTTGACCCTTCAGACAACTTTCAAGTATATAATGCTGACCCTTCAGGCTGACAATAAAGGGGAAGGTGGTATTTTTTCACTTTACGCCCTTGTATGGAGATATCGTCATTGGCTCTATTTTCCAGCCATTATAGGTGCAGGAACTCTCCTTGCAGATGGTATCATCACCCCACCAATTTCAGTTGCTTCTGCTATAGAAGGATTAAATGGTGTACCTGGACTTGAAACGACCATTGTTCCTGGAAATACTCTAACTATTAGCATTGTAATAATTATCATTTCATTACTTTTCTTTTTCCAACAGTTCGGAACAAAGGTGGTTGGCAGTTCATTTGGCCCTATCATGTTTATTTGGTTTAGCATGATTATGTATTTGGGATTAATAAATATTGCACACTATCCACAAATATTAGCGGCAGCAAATCCATATTACGCTGTAAAATTATTATCAGACCATAAAATTGGAGGATTCTTGATTTTAGGATCGGTCTTCTTGTGTACAACAGGTGCAGAGGCCTTGTATTCAGATTTAGGCCATTGTGGCAAAAGAAATATACAAGTAAGTTGGATGTTTGTAAAGTTTTCATTATTAGCCAACTACTTTGGACAAGCAGCTTGGCTATTGAGATCAGACAATCATGAATTAGTTCAAGATGCATTTCACAATAAATATCTAATTTTTCATGGTAGTACACCTTTAAATCCATTCTTTGAAGTAATGCCACATTGGTTTTTACTTCCCGGTATCATTATTTCTACTTTGGCAACCATCATAGCTAGTCAAGCCTTAATTTCTGGTTCATTTACATTGATTAGCGAAGCAGTAAGTATGGGATTCTGGCCTAAAATAACTATTAAGTTTCCTACTAATATTAGAGGTCAAATATATATTCCAAGTATTAATACTTTCCTATGGGCAGGATGTGTGGGCATGATGCTGTACTTTCAAGATTCAGAAAAGATGCAGGCGGCGTATGGGTTCTCTATCACAGTAGCCATGTTAATGACCACTTTATTAATGTTTTACTACATGAAATTTGTAAAAAAGTGGGCTCAAGTATTAATATTTATTATTCTAATGGTTTTTGTTACAGTTGAATTCTCCTTTTTCATTGCAAATGTTACGAAGATTAAAAACAGGTGGCCTTTCCTTGTATTTGAGGTTACACTCATTTTCGTCATGTATATTTGGTTTAAAGCAAAAAGAATAACAAATAGGTTCTTGCAATTTGAGAGTATTAATTCATTTATTCCAGCATTAAAGACATTGAGTGAAAATCATGATGAAGCAAAATATGCAACACATTTGGTTTACCTAACAAAGGCGAATAACAAGAAAGCAATCGAAAAAAGAGTGCTTGAATCTATTCTTACAAGACGACCAAAAAGAGCAGATGTATATTGGTTTATTCATATCGACAGAGCAGACGATCCATATACGATGGAATATAATGTGGAAGAAATAGAGCATGATAAAATTATAAGAATCGAATTTAAGCTTGGGTTCCGTATTCAACCTCGTGTACATCTTCTCTTTAAGAAAGTAATGGAAGATATGGTTGAACATCATGAATTGAATGTTGGTGCAAATGTAAATGAGGTGGCATTGAACAAACTCAATATTTCAGGGGATATCCGTTATGTTATTATTCAAAGGTTCTTATCGGTAGAAAACGAATTTTCTTTGAAAGAAGGGTTTATCTTGAATTCTTATTTTGCAATTTCAAAGTTAGCGCAATCAGATAAAAAAGCTTGGGGGCTTGATTGGAGTGATACTGACATCGAAAAAATTCCATTAGTATTAGCTCCTATCCAAAATATACCACTAAAAAGGACTGGGAATTATTACAATAGTTAATTAAAATACAGGATAGTGAAAAGTGTTTGTTTGAATGAAAATTCACCAAATGCTTTTCGCTATTATTGAATTGTTTTCCTATACATCGAAAGTTACTAAGTCATTAAACGAAGGATTTTATATTGCCTCAAAAAATATAGATATAAAAAGCAATATTGTTGAAAATATTTCAAATCAAAACTAACATATAGCTTATTGCAAATGGCTTTTTTTGAAATAAATGTAGATTTGAAAAAAAAATTGTAAATAGTTTATCAATTATTATATTCGCAGCACACTTTTGGTTCTTAATTTTATATAATAACTATTTATTATGATTGATACAATAAATGAAACGATTGCAACACCATTGTTAACTGCCAAGGATTTTGTTACAGACCAAGAAGTTCGTTGGTGTCCAGGATGTGGAGATTACTCCATTTTAGCACAAGTACAAAAGGTAATGCCTACAATAGGTGTTCCTAAAGAAAATATAGTAGTGATAAGCGGAATCGGCTGCAGCAGTCGTTTCCCATATTATACAAATACATTTGGTATGCACTCCATTCATGGTCGTGCTACAGCCATTGCAAGTGGTTTGAAAGCCGCCCGTCCAGAGTTGAGTGTTTGGATAGTTACAGGAGATGGAGATGGATTGAGTATCGGGGGTAATCACACAATTCACCTATTAAGAAGAAATTTTGATGTAAATATTTTATTGTTCAACAATGAAATATATGGTTTGACAAAAGGGCAATATTCTCCTACTTCAGAACAAAAGAAAGTAACTAAAAGTTCCCCATTTGGAAGTATTGATCATCCATTCAATCCATTAGCATTAGCTATGGGTGCTGATGCAACTTTTATAGCTAGAACTATGGACAGAGATCCAAAGCATTTACAATCAATGCTTACTCGTAGTCATCAACATAAGGGTTCTTCATTCTTAGAAATATATCAAAATTGTGTCATTTTTAATGATGGCGCATTTGAGCAGTTTACTGAGAAATCTACAAGGTCTCAAGAAGCTATTTTCCTTGAACATGGACAGCCACTAGTTTTTGGTGCAACAAAGAATAAAGGAATAAAGTTAGATGGTTTAAAACCTGTTATTGTCGAATTAGAAGTAGGTGCAGACACTAGTGACTTGTGGATTCATGACGAAAATGATTTTTATAAGGCTCAAATATTAGTTAGGATGTTTGACGACCATCGTATAGAAGGTCATTTCCCTCGTCCATTTGGTGTTTTCTACGCAATTGAAAGAGCTTGTTATGAAGATTCTATGTCCATGCAAATTGAAGAAGCAATAGCAACAAAGGGCAAAGGAAATCTCGATAAACTATTAAGAGGAAGAGAGGTTTGGGAAATTGCATAAAGCAAATAATTTATTGCCTGATAGTTTATTGACCAAATTTGGATTAGAAAACTAATTGGGCAATCAATTTTTTTATTTATTACAACTACTTTTAATGAAACAATATTGGTTAGATGAGCCAGAAGAGCACGATTTTCCAGCTGCTCATGACTACTTAGAATTGTTATTTCCATTAAAAGAGGCTCAATTGATGGTAGATAAGTTAAAAAAGTCTCCCACCATAATAAAAAAAAGTAAAGATATATTAAGAGCAAGTCAATTGCCACTGTTACCGAGTACGAATATTCATGTCAGTCAAAACATAAAAAAAGTAAAAAAAGGTAAAAGTTTATCTCCGGTATTGTTGGTTAGAAATGATGGAAAATTAATTATTGCAGACGGATATCATCGTGTTTGTGCTATCTATTATTTATCAGAGGATTTAAGTATTCCTTGCAGACTTGTATAATCATTATAATAAAATTGAACAAATAAATAAAGAAGCATTATAAGTTTCTAATTAACTTAACAACCAAATTTAACAAAAAAAGAGTAATGATTTTAGTTACTGGTGGTAGTGGTTTGGTTGGTTCACATTTAATTTCTTACTTGTTAAAGCAAGGGAAACATGTTCGAGCCTTACATCGTAACCAAACGCCTAGTTTAACAAATGAAAAACTTGAATGGATTAAAGGAGATATTTTAGATATTATAGATCTGGAAACTGCACTTCAAGGCATTACACACGTATATCATTGCGCAGCAATAGTTTCCTTCAATCCTAAAGAAAAACAACAACTTTTCCATACTAACATTGAGGGAACTGCAAATGTAGTGAACGCTTGCATTGAAGCAGGAGTTGAAAAACTTGTTTACGTAAGCTCTGTTGCAGCATTAGGTCGTTTTAATGAATCTGAAACGGTGACTGAAACAATGAAGTGGAGCGAAAATAATGAGAGCAGTGTCTATGGAAAAACAAAGTTCTTAGCAGAAATGGAAGTTTGGCGAGGCATTGGAGAAGGATTGAATACTGTCATTGTAAATCCGACAATTATACTAGGCGCAGGAGATTGGAATAAGGGTTCAACTGGTATTTTTAAAACTGCTTACGATGAATTTCCCTGGTTTACTAATGGTGTATCGGGATTTGTTGATGTGTTAGATGTCGTAAAGGCATTAACACTATTAATGGATAGTAACATAAGTGGGGAACGCTTTATTTTGAATGGTGCAAATATTGCATACAAAGAGG
>CANCKV010000004.1 GCA_947378615.1 Chitinophagaceae bacterium
GGATATTTGGAAATGGTACAGGCAAGAAACCTGCGGCATTAACTGACCTTGAAGTTAAAAGAGAAGAAAACGATGGTCGTGTGGTGCATATCTCATGGAATAAATCAAAAGATGCAGTAGGTTATACGATTCGTTATGGTGTAGAAAAAGATAAGTTATACCAAAACTATATGGTTTATGGCGATAATTCAATAACAATTCGTTCTTTGGTAAAAGGAACAAAATATTATTTCGCCATAGATACTTTTAATGAAAATGGTGTTACAAAAGGTGAAATAACAAAGGAATTGCAATGATGATTTGGGTCAACTTTGAATGACCTTTTTCAAACAAAAAAATTATCTCTTCCTTTTCTGTAACTAAATGCCTCCACTTTTGTTCTACATTTGATTCGATTAGTTAATTATGGCAAAAGCAACAACGACAACAGCAACAACGGCTACTATATCACAACCTACAGAGTGCATAGAAGTTTTTGGTGCAAGGGAACACAACCTTAAAAACATAGACATATCCATTCCTAAAAATAAATTGGTTGTATTTACGGGCGTTAGTGGCAGTGGAAAGTCTTCACTTGCCTTCGATACCATCTATAATGAAGGACAACGTCGCTACATGGAGAGTTTCAGTGCCTATGCCCGTCAATTTATGGGTGACATGGAACGCCCTGATGTAGATAAGATTACTGGATTAAGTCCAGTCATTTCTATCGAACAAAAGACGACCGGAAAGAATCCCCGTTCCACAGTTGGTACCGTAACAGAGATATACGATTTTCTCCGTTTATTCTATGCCCGCATCGGCGAAGCTTATAGTTATAATACAGGAAAGAAGATGTTGAAATTCAGCGAAGAGGAAATAGTTGAAAACATCTTTACCAAATTCAAAGACAATAAAATTGCCTTATTAGCCCCCTTGATTAGAGGAAGAAAGGGGCATTATCGGGAACTTTTTGAAGATATTCGCAAGAAGGGTTTTTTAAAAGTGCGTGTGGATGGAGAGTTAATGGATATTACTGCGAAGATGCAATTGGACAGGTATAAGATTCATGACATAGAAGTGGTAATTGACCGTCTTGCCGTTACGGATGATATGAAAGTGCGATTGAGTCAGAGTGTACAACAGGCCTTGAAGATGGGTAAGGATTTGATGTTTGTACTACCCCTCGAAAACAATACACATCAGGAAGGGACTGCAAACGGAGGAGCGACTATGTATTCCAAGCAATTGATGTGTCAGGATACTGGAATCAGTTATGAGGAACCTTCGCCTAATGCATTTTCGTTCAATTCCCCCTACGGTGCTTGCCCTACCTGCAAGGGTTTGGGCAATGTATATACGGTAAGCATGGAAGCTATCATCCCTGATTATTCCAAATCAATCAAGGAAGGAGGTATTGCACCTTTGGGCGAAAAGAGAGAGGCACAACTATTCAAGAATGTTGAAGTCTTGGTCAAGAAAAATAAATTTAGCATTGATACCCCTATCAAAGACCTGACACCTGCCGCACTGAACCTTGTTTTGTACGGTAATCCCGAAGGTATCAGCGAAGAGGTGCTAGATTTTGAGAGTCTTCCTGAGCAAGACCCTTATTCCACCTCTTTTGAGGGGATTATTCCTATGCTGAAACGTTGGTTTGCAGGCATAAACAGCACTGAAACGATGCGGGAATGGGTAGAGAAATTTATGGAACTGAAAAATTGTCCTACTTGTAATGGTCAAAGATTGAGGAAAGAGAGTCTTTGGTTTAAAATTGATGAGAAAAATATTGCAGAACTAAGTAACCTGAATCTTGATAAGCTTCAAGTATGGTTTACAGATTTGGAAGAACGGTTATCAAATAAACAGAATACGATTGCAAAAGACATTTTAAAGGAGATTCGTGAGCGCCTTCAGTTTTTATTAGATGTTGGATTAACTTATTTGACGATTAACCGTCCTGCAAAGACATTGAGTGGAGGTGAGAGTCAGCGCATACGATTGGCAACACAGATTGGAAGTCAGTTGCAGGGCATTACTTATATATTAGATGAACCTAGTATTGGATTGCATCAGCGTGACAATCACCGATTGATAATGGCATTACAAAACCTTCGGGATATCGGAAATAGTATCCTAGTGGTGGAGCATGACAAGGACATCATGTTAGCTGCTGATTACCTCGTGGACATCGGCCCAAAAGCGGGTCGCTTTGGAGGACATATCGTTGCACAGGGAACTCCTCAACAGGTTTTGGAGAGTGGCAGCGATACAGCGGCCTATCTGAACGGCACAAAAGGTTTGGAGATTCCCAAAGAAAGACGTGCTGGTAATGGAAAAACTTTAGAATTAAAGGGCGTTGTGGGCAATAATCTGAAAGGGGTAAATGTGGTATTCCCATTGGGCAAATTGATTGTGGTGAGTGGAGTGAGTGGTAGTGGGAAATCGACATTAATCAATGAGACCCTCTACCCTATCCTTTCTAAACACTGCTACAATAGCCGTACGGCGCCGATGGAATTTAAAAGTATCACAGGATTGGAAACGATAGATAAGGTAATAGAGATTGACCAATCGCCTATTGGAAGAACACCGAGGAGTAATCCTGCTACCTATTGTGGTTTCTTTACTGATATCAGAACCTTATTTTCTACGATACCTGAAGCGAAGATTCGAGGGTATAATGCGGGTCGTTTCTCCTTTAATGTAAAGGGTGGCAGATGCGATGTTTGTGAAGGCGGGGGGATGCGTACTATCGAAATGAATTTTCTTCCTGACGTATATGTGCATTGCGAAAAATGTAATGGAAAGAGATATAATCGGGAAACATTGGAGATTCGCTACAAGGGTAAATCAATTAGTGATGTATTGAATATGACGGTTGATGAAGCGACCGATTTCTTTCAGCCTGTTCCTTGGTTATATCGTAAGATAAAGGTATTGCAAGATGTAGGTCTTGGCTATATCACTCTCGGTCAGAGTGCAGTAACATTAAGTGGAGGCGAGGCACAACGGGTGAAATTGAGTACCGAACTAGGTAAGAAAGATACAGGTAAGACCTTTTATATCCTCGACGAACCTACTACTGGACTGCACTTTCAGGACATTCATCACTTGATGGAAGTCATTAATAAATTGGTTGACAGAGGCAATACCGTGTTAATTATAGAACATAATCTAGACGTCATAAAGATGGCCGACCACATCATTGACCTAGGTCCCGAAGGTGGAGATGGCGGTGGAAAGATTCTATTTGAGGGAACACCCGAAGCGATGATTAAGAATAAGATTAGCCACACTGCGAGATTTTTGAAGACTGAATTAGAGTGGAAGAAGAGTTCTGTGTGATGAGTTATGAGTGAAATAAAAAGTATGAAATATGATGTTTCCCTTATTGTAAAAAAAGAGTCCTTGAAGACATTACTTCAAGGACTCTTCGCTGTTAACACTTCACTCTTTGTATGGATTTCATACATAGTCCATCACTCATCATTAAATCAAATCCACTGTACAATGTCCTGATAAAACAGAAGAGAGATTAACTACACAGAGGAACTTATTCATCGTATCATTGATAAACTCGTCGATAGTAATTGCCCTTGATTTACCTGCCAAAACTGGAACTACTGTATATCCTGCAGGTGCATCTCCCTTTTTGGCAGCCAAATAATAACCTAATTCTGCCAATCCATCACTGTCCACATCAATAATATCAGTCAAAGTGAATTTTCTTTCAGCAATATTTTTAAAGGCATCTGCCTTCACTATGCTCACAAATTCGGTTTGTTGTCTGCTACGGACTGTTTCAAGGTCAAAAATCACACTCGTTACCGAAGGATCTTCAGGATACTTTGCAATACATTGACCCAAAATGCAAAACATCATGCTACAAGCAGCTATTCTAGCTGTTTCCACTGCATCACTGAGGACATTTGTAGTACCTCTGCTACCAGTCTGAGAGGTATTTGCAATATTAAGAGTGTTACTAAAGGTAGTAACATCTGTCAATGTAGTTGATAAACCAACCTTACCTGTTAAGGAATTAGCCAATTGCACAACCGCATTGATACGGGAGAGAATTGTTCCTTGCTGAAAAATTTTATGTCCTTTAGGGAAGATAGACATATACACGGCTGTACCCTTCGCAAAAAATGCCTGAACTGCCCGGTCCCAATTGCCGATTCTGAAAGGACTCAATTGTGCCAATAATTGTGCAACTGTAACTGTTGCACCTTTTTGTGAACCACCTTGTGCTTTCCAAGTGTTGTAGGCAGCCACTAAAGCTAGGTGTAGGGGGTGATAGGCAACATATAACGGCTCATAAAAAGGGTCGTTGCCTTTTGCAAATAACTGTGCATCAGTATATGTTGAAATTTTAACAGCCTTCTTAAAGCTCTTTTTAGTAGCATTAAAAAAGGGATCCTGAAAATAAAGCCACGGCTTCTTTAACATAATTCATATTTTTAAAAAACTTTTAAAATAATTCTTGCAACCTACGATACTTTAGGGCATTTCCGAACAGTTTCACCCAATAATTAAATAATATATATTTCTCTACATAAATCTGTCGAATTGGAATAAATACAAAATTTTGTGTGAATGCCATCTACTACAGCAGATTGACTTCAACCGAGTGTTTTAGTATCATCTGTTGCAGCAGATTGACTTCAACCGAGTGGTTGGGTTTAGTCTGATGCAGCGGATTGCATTCAACCGAGTGTTTGCATACAATCTGCTGCAACAGACTGCCTTCAACCGAGTGTTTGAGTACAGTCTGCAGCGGACGACTTCATTCAAACATATTTTCGGACCTAATTAGAAGAGAGGAAAGATATTTTTTGGTAAAATTAAAGATAGTCTTCAATTAGTTACTAAGTCAAATAATGAAACTTGAAATTCGAGTTACTCCTTTTTGAATCAAAGAATAAAGTTTAAAGAAAAGTATTCAGAAGTTTAATAATCAAGATAGAACACAATTGCCAATTGTCTTCAATCCAATATTTAAGTCTATGTTTGTAGCATAAAGAAATAAAAAAAAATGCAAGGAAAGTATGTCAATCCGTTTACCGATTTTGGATTCAAGAAAATCTTTGCAGAAGAAGCTTCAAAGCCCCTTTTGATTGACTTTCTCAATGCCTTACTTAATAAGGATAGTAAAATAACAGATATCACATTTAAGAATACAGAAAAACTCGGCTTCACTCAAGCAGATAGAAAGGCTGTTTATGACATCTTTTGTGATAACAATGTGGGAGAGAAATTCATTGTGGAATTACAAAAGCTAAAGCAGAACTTCTTTAAGGACAGAACCGTCTATTATTCTACTTTCCCAATAGTGGATCAAGCATCAAAGGGGGAATGGAGTTATCAATTAAATTCGATCTATTGTATCGGGATTCTTAACTTTACTTTTGACGATAAAAAAAACAATTCTTCAAAGCACGAAGTGGTACATACAGTAAAATTAAAGGATCAAAATTGTGATGTATTTTATGAAAAATTGACTTACATTTATTTGGAGATGCCAAACTTCTTGAAGAAGGAAGAAGAATTGGAAAGCAGATTGGATAAGTGGCTATTCTTTATCAAGAACCTCGAAGACTTTCAAGAGATACCTGCAATCTTTGGTGATTCAATATTTGAGAGTGCTTTTGAAAAAGCTGAATTAGCAAATTACAATGATTTAGAACATCAATTATATGAGGCAAGTCTAAAAACTTTAAGGGATAATTTTAGTGCTTATCAATGCGCCTCGGACGAGGGGAAGTTAGAGGGAATCATTGAAGGGAAAATTGAGGGAAGAATTGAAGGAAGGGCAGAAGGAAGGGTAGAGGGAATTAATGAGGGCGAAGGAATTGGCATCAAGAAAGTAGCAAAGAGTATGAGATTATCAGGCATTCCAATCAATGAGATCAGTAAAATGACTGGATTATTAGAAAAGGAAATTGAAACCCTTTAACTTGCCAAAACTATTATTCTTCCATAAGTATGATAAGTGTAAAGAAGTAATGCTTCTTGAAAACCTTGGATTGATTTACTAATGATACAATTAAAATAAATTAAGTAAATTGTCTCTAAAAGAACTATTTCTTTTATTGTAAACTTATTAAGTATAACTTCCTTAAATAAAATCTATTTATTCCAATGCCCCTTCCCATTTACTCACAGCACTCGTTGCTAATGCATTGCCTAATACATTTGTGGCTGTTCGCATCATATCGCAAAAATGATCAATTGGCAATATCAAAGCAACGCCCTCGGGTGGAATTTTGAACATAGAACAAGTGGCTAGCACTATTATTAATGAGGCTCTCGGCACTCCTGCAACTCCCTTACTTGTTAGCATCAGCACCAATAACATCATAAGTTGTGTACCTAAATCCAAATGAATTCCATAAGCCTGTGCGATTGCCAAACTTGCAAAAGTCATATACATCATGCTCCCATCGAGGTTGAATGAATACCCTAAAGGAAGAATGAATGATACAATATTACTTCTGCACCCAAATCGTTCTAATTCTTCGGTTAGTTTTGGAAAAACTGCTTCGCTGCTTGTCGTACTAAAGGCAATTAATAATGGATTGCCGATGTGTTTTAATAAAGTGAATAATCTTTTCCCTAAAATCAGATAACCAATCAGTAATAAAATCAACCACAAACAAAAGATGCCTAACACAAAGAAACCAAAATAAATAAAGTAGAACCGAAAGATACCCATTCCCTTTTCTGCAACTACCGCCGCCAAAGTTCCGAAGACGGCATAAGGCGCAAAGTACATAATGTAATTAACTATCTTGAGGATAATATGAGAGAACACATCCAATGTTTTGATGACAGGTTTTGCATAATCTCCCATTGAGGCAGCGGCAACACCAAAGAAAATTGAGAACACCACTATCTGTAGTATCTCATTGTCGGCCATTGCACCAACTGCACTAGAAGGTACTATATGTTCAATAAATTTTTGAAAAGAGAATTCGGAAGTCTTTCCCATCAAATCTTTCAGACCTGCAGTATCGGCTAGTGACAAATCAATGTAAGTGCCAGGGTGAAATATATTTACCAAAAACATTCCTATCAACAAGCTCATCAGAGACGCAGAGAAAAACCATAGCATAGCCTTACCTCCGACACGGCCAACTGACTTCAAATTTCCTAGCTTAGCAATTCCTACAACAAGCGTGGAAAAAACTAAGGGAGCAATGATTGTCTTCACTAATCGAATGAATATAGTACCCAACAATTTGATATTCTTTGAAAAGGCAGTAATAGTTTCGGTAGCTGTCCATTGATTAATTGCATAACCGACAGCTATTCCAAGGCACATTGCGATTAATATATTTCGAGTCAATTTATTCGACTTCATTGAATTGTAGTTAAAATTAATTTAATGGCTGCAAAGGAAATATAATAATCAAAGCAGCGGTGATTTTTATTTACTGATAACACCGAACAAATAGCTGAAAGCAAAATCATTTAGGAGTCATTCCGTGAACTTGCAACAACAAGCACAGTCTTTGGGCAGGATGGAACGATAAAAAAGACAAACTGTATTTACCTTGCAGCTCTTTACAAATGATTTTCTATTTTAATAAAATGATACTTGCCATGAAAAATGTAGGACTCACTATTTTAAAAACAGTTAGCATAGTATGTATGCTACTTATTTCTTCCCTAAAATTGACAGCTCAAACATCCATTATTTTTAGTGACGGATTTGAATCGGATTCTATCAATAGCAAGCCTATTGGGTGGGAATTGTTTGGCACAACTACTCTAGCTACTGTTCAATATGATTCAGGCACTACCAATAAGATACTTCGTCTAAACGCAGGACAAACGAATCCAACAGGTTATGCAGGAGAAAAGATTCAGAAGACATCCTCTTTTGGGTATGGAGATGTAATATTTAGTTATAAAATCAGGACTACAAAATTAGCATTAGCCACAAACACTACTAACTGCCCGAACTTTAATAGGCTAGGTTTTGGAGGAATTGTTGGCGTAACTAATACTGACAACAATACTTCGAATGCCACAACAAGCATTTCTCCCATGGGATTGCAAGGAATATTACGACTTCCAACAGGATTATCTTATACTCCTTCTGGAAATCTCACCCCTGTTAATAATGTTTGGTATAAAATTACTTTGAGAATTTCCCGCACATCGACTACTGCTATAAGTGTAACAGGAACAATAACTAAAGCAGCAAATGACTCTCTTGTTAAAAAAATAAGCGGTAGCCTTACAACCTCTACTCCTACCCTTTTAATGAATCAGATTATCTTCGATATTCAAGCCATCTATCAATATAATTATGCAGATCTAGACGATATTTCTATCGCTTTGCCTGATGGTACACCGAGTGCTTCTAATGTGTCTATCAACGGTACGGTTGCGGCCTTACAAACATTGACGGGCATCTATACGCTGCATGGAAACGATACAGCAGGAACTACTTTTCAATGGTTATCTTCAAACAATGCGAATGGGCCGTTTACCATAATTCCAAATGCGACTTCTACCTCTTATGCAATTACAAGAAATGATATTGGGAAATACCTTGCATTTAGAGTAAATCCAGCTACCGCCTCAGGATATACTACAGGTCAGCCTGTAACTGCAATCACTTCTATCCCTGTTGCACAACACACAGGCCCTTCCTTAATTAAGTCTTTAAGACAATCGGGTTCTGTTGCTGCCACCGCCTCAATTCAGCTTAATTATACTTATAATAGTCCTACCAATACACCTGAAAAAGGAACATTTTATACTATTTACGTCTCTGATTCCTTCAATTTGGGCTACTATAGAAAGTTGACTACAGGTGTCACAACGGCTGCGAAAGGAGTTTCCTATTTAATAGATACTTCTTTGGTAGGTAAATATTTGTATATCGAATTGTTACCACAAGATTCTTTGGGCAACTATGGACTATATAGTGGATGGACTGCACAGACTGCGGTACAACCTCAGATTCAAGTATTAAATACTCAATATTGGCAGAATGGTTCAGTTGTAAATTATTTTGGCATCAATACAGGTACCATCACCATCACAGCCGATATACGAAACAATCATCCAAATCATGATACTACCGGCAAACTAATCGTTCAGTTATTAGATGGCAATGGTAAAGTGAAAGATTCAAGTAGTAGCATTGGAGTATTGATTGCACATAATTCAAAAGTAACTATAAAGTCAGCACCTGTCATGATTCCTGATTATCATCAAGGATTTTCTATCAGGGTACTATTTGCAGATTCATTAAGTAGTACGAACCCGATTGCAAAATCAGAAAAGTTAGCTGACCCTGAAGATATCAACTCCGTCTATCAGTATTTTGTAAGAGATGCTGACAGCACAAATGGAGCTTATTTGTGGATTCCTCCACATACAAAAGTGGTGAAGGGAATCATGATTTGTATCAATAATAACATCGAGCGTCAGGTACAAGAATATGCAGAGATTAGAAAAGTGGCTGAAAAATGGGGCTTAGCGTCATTGATTCTGAATACATTTAGAACCACTCTTTTAGCACCTCCCAATAATTTGAGTTTCGACTTTACAATACCTTCTGCTGCAGCAAAGATGGATAGTATCATCCATGCATTTGCGGTGATGAGTAATCACCCTGAATTGGTCAATTCCCCTTTTATTCCGATGGCACATTCTGCCTATATGGATTTCCCTTTTCATGTGGCAATGAGAGATAATACAAAATGTATTGCGGCAATACCCATCAAATCAGGTGTACCTAATATCTATAATTTCTATAAAACAGGCGGCAGTTCTTATACACCTGCACCAACCAATACCATGAAGGATGTTCCACTGCTATTTTATGCACAAGGCAATTTGCCAGAAACAATTGATGGAATGTTCAAGAATGGAACAGGCCGTTTGCGTCCAATTACCTCAAGTGAGGGTGCAGGGTTTACGGGTATCTATCGGAATGATGATGGAACAGGAGTTTACAAGCCCGGAATGGAATATGGTGGATGCTTGAAAGATATTTATGAAGGACATTTCAATGCGATGCCTCGTGCGTTACATATCGTTGCCATGTTTATTGATAAGGCATGTGCGGCAAGATTACCCGATGTGTATCCAACAGACCCAACTGTGAAACCTGTATTGAAATCATTAGATTTTACAAAAGGATGGTTAGTCGATCAAAATTTCTTTAATTCGAAGGATACGACCAAGTATAACAAACCTGCCCCTTACAACCAATATAAGGGAAATAAGAAGGGAACAGAATGGTATCTTGACGAAGAAATGGCTCGTACCTGCGAACAGATTGCATTGACTGAATACTTTAAAAAGGTAGAACAATTTACCATTCTCAAATTAGATGGAACGCCAGACACCTTGTTTGAATCCGTATATAGTTATCATGCGAAGGATGGTGCAAAGTTCTTGGATAGTACCAATATCTTACGTCTAAAAGTATCCTCATTTGATAAGCCTTGGCCAATTGACACTGCCTCGGCCAATACAAAAGATTCTTTGAAAGTACCCATGAAATTGAGTACTAATATGCTTCTTGATATGAGTGTCACTTCATTGCCTATCACTAATCTACCTGTAAAAACACGATGCAATGCAAGTTGCTACAAGGATTTGGGTATTGATTCTGCAGGCAATCTAACCTTCAAACTTAGATATACTAGATTTTCCCCTAGCCCCGGTGGATATACGCAGAGTTATGTTTCACTTTATAAGGAAGGTAATGACACGGTAGCGGCTTCTTTGCGAAATGTTCGTATTGATCGAACTCAAAGTACGATGCCGGGACTCAAGAGCCAAACGATTACCTTCCCTAAAATCAATAGTATTGATGTAAATACCCGAACTGTTACACTAAAGGCAACTGCTAGTTCGGGATTGCCGGTAGAATACTTTGTTAGAAGCGGACCTGCCGTTATTGTAGGTAATCAATTGGTGATTACACAAATGCACGAAGGAGCTAAGTTTCCTATACAGATTGTAGTAGGCGCCTATCAGGTGGGAACTACAGGTTCCTCAACAGGCATTTATGCTGCAGGACCAGTTTATAATACTGTTTGGATGGACAATATTGCACCAACAAAACCCCTTTATTTGAGTGGAAATGCAACAGGCAGCAATCGAGTTAATTTAAATTGGAATGCATCGGCAGATACGCTCGTAAATGGCTATAGTGTTTGGCGAGGTGATAATGAAATTGCCATCATCAGCGATACCTCGTTTGTGGATACCACTGTACAGCCAAATAATAATTATACCTATTCTGTACGTGCGTTAAATAAATTGGGCAACTACAGTGATACCACCAATAATCTAACTATTACTACCCCATTTCCTTTGCCATTGAAGTTGCTGAACTTTTCAGCCATTCTTGTAAAGGGTAATAATGTGAATTGTAATTGGCAAACTACTAATGAAGTAAATACTACTTCTTTCGAAGTGGAACGTAGTTATGATGGAGTAGCTTTTATAGCTATCGGTTCATTGCCTGCAAAGGGAAATATTGTTACTGCTCAATATCAATATGCCGATCAACCTAATACTACACAAGCAATTGTTTATTACCGTTTGAAGGCGATAGACTACAATGGAAAATATAGCTATAGTAGCATCATTAAAATTGTTTTGGAAAACAAGATTACTTCTTTACAAGTTGCGCCAAATCCATTTAAAGGAAGTTTGACTTTGAATATCGGAACAACATTGGCAAATAAGGCAATTGTAACAATTACTTCAATGGAAGGGAAGTTAAAGCTTCAAAAGAAATTGAATTTAGCTGAGGGAGAGAATCACCTGAAATTAGAGGAGACAAAGCAGTTAAGTCAAGGAATGTATTTATTGACGCTAGTTGTGGGAAATGAGAAAAAAACAGTTAGTATAGTAAAAGAATAAGGTATTTTTAAGATAATTCATGCTAAAAATAGCCCTTTCAGTACTAAGAAAGGGTTATTTTTAGCTTAAAGGGTTGAATACTTTAAAATTATTATAAATAGCTTTTGAAATAAGGCAAAAAATGAGGTTATTTGCAGCCGAACTAAAAAATTGCTCATGTTACCTAAATACAAGCGTGTTTTATTGAAGTTATCGGGAGAGGCCTTATTAGGCAATCAAAGAAATGGAGACCCATTCAATCCTGCAATTATTGAACAATATGCTATTGACATCAAATCCGTAACAGATTTAGGGGTTCAAGTAGCTATCGTGATTGGGGGAGGGAACATTTACAGAGGCATGAATGAAGCCGAAAGTGGAATAGAACGTGCTCACGGTGATTATATGGGTATGCTTGCAACAGTAATAAATGCGATGGCAATGCAGGCAATGCTTGAAAGAAAGGGAGTTTATACTAGATTGCAGAGCGCAATACACATGGAACAGGTGGCAGAACCTTATATCCGCAGAAAAGCTTTACGTCATCTTGAAAAAGGGCGTGTAGTAATATTCGGTGCAGGAACAGGAAACCCCTATTTTACTACAGACACCGCGGGTAGTTTGAGAGCAATAGAAATGAAGGCCGATGTGATATTGAAAGGAACAAGAGTAGATGGTATTTATACTGCAGATCCTGAGAAAGATCCTTCTGCAACTCGTTTTGAAAAACTGAACTATGATGAATGTATCAGCAAGAATCTGAAAGTAATGGATATGACAGCTTTCACTCTTTGCATGGAAAACAGGATGCCGATTATAGTTTTTGATATGAATCAACCAGGCAATCTTCTTAGAGTAATCGAAGGACAGAATGTGGGCACTTTGGTGCAATAAGCTTTTAATAGTGATGAGTTATGAGTGATAAGCGATGAGTCGTATCATCGAGACAACTCATAACTCATCATTCATAAGTCATAGTTTATTCCACACTTCCTTTGCAAAAACATCTAAACTAGGGTCTCTTGCGCCCATTAACAACAATACAGAATCATCAGTTAGATGTGGTCTGATAGCTTCTACTAATTGATTTCTATCTTCTACAAAAAAGGCTTGTTTGCCTAATGCCTTAATATCTTGAATTAAATCATTTGCACTTATATCTTTAACAGCAGTTCCTCCTGCATAGAATATTTCACTCATCCATATTTCATCTTGCGGACGAAGTGACTGACTGATTGACTCAACAAAGTCATTTCTAAGAAAACGTGTAGGTGCATATCCATGTGGTTGAAACCATGCAATCACTTTCTTTGCTAATGGTTGAACACCTATGATTGCGGCTGCTACTTTAGCAGGATTATGGGCATAATCATCTATTAGCCATACACCATTCTTCTTTCCTAAAACTTGATTGCGTCTATAAATACCTTTATAATTTGCAATTGCCTTACTACATACTTCCAAATCCACACCCACTTGACAAGCAACAGTGACTGCTGCCAAAGCATTCTCCATATTATGTTTGCCGATTGCATGAAGTGTAAATGGTATAGAATTGATTTTAAAACTAATCTCTAGTCCATTTTGATGGAAGTCTGTTGCATAATAACCTGCTTTTGCATTTGTAGAAGAAAAGTTCTGACGATTTTCTTGGGTAAATGGAGCAGTTAATTCATGAGAGGCATTTACGATGAAGTATTTACTATTATTTTTAAAAGTCTCAAAGATGGTTTCCAACTCGCTAATTTCCTTATGGTCTTTATCTATGTTGAGTAGCACTCCAATTTCAGGATGATAATTTACGATTGAACCATCGCTTTCGTCCGCTTCTATCACTAACCAATCTCCTTTTCCTAATTGAGCATTCCCAATCTTACCCTGTTCCTGTAATCGAACCAAACCGGCACCACTAATAATTCCCGGTTGCAACCCTGCAAAATCCAAAATATCAAACAACATAGCAGTTGTAGTACTCTTCCCACTAGTTCCTCCTATAGCAATTCCCTTTTTTTCTTTTAGGATGAGACTCAACAATTCAGCCCTTTTAATAATGGGAATATTTAAAGTAATTGCCTTCTGAATCTCCACATTAGAATCCTCAATGGCCGTAGAAATTACAATTAGTTGCGTTTTCTCATCAACACCACTACCGTCTTGAAGAAAACAAGTAATTCCTTCTGCTACTAATTTCTCTTGTGTTTCGTTTGGTGTATCCGGATGGAAATAACGGTCACTCCCTGTAATCACTTTCCCTTCGGCAACCAAATATTGAGCGATAGCACTCATACCTGTACCTGCAACGCCAATAAAATGAAGTTTATTTATTCCCTTTAAAGAATCAATTTTGAGCATATTATCCATTATTGATAGAGTCAAAGTTAATGAAGGAATAAATAGTTGTTAGAGGTTAGTACTTAGTTGTTAGTATTTTGTATGAAAAGTAGCTAAATCAAAATGGCTGATTCTAAAAATCTTAATAACTTTTAAATATCAATCGAGTTTACTTACAGAATACTTATTTACTTCTCGGTTCTTTCCACCAACTTATTTTCTACATCAGTAACATCATCTAAAGCATAACTTCTAATAACATTAACCGACATCTCATCATAAATATTGATTACATCGCGATAATTACAACCGTCAGTCGGCTTGATGATAACAAACATATCCTTTGCTGTCACTCTTCTTTTCTTCGCAATGATAACATCTCTAATAGTAGAAAATGAGGATGCTTTAAAGTTAGAACCATCAGGTTTTAACTCCCCTTCATAATAATAGAGATTATCATTCTTACCCAAAAGAATCGTCAATGCACCGGAAACTTTTACGTTTGTTTTATTGCCATCATGTGGCAAATCCAACTTCATAGCAGTCTTTTGAGAAAGCGTGGTAGTGACGATGAAAAATGTGATTAACAAAAATCCTAAATCAACCATTGGAGTAAGGTCAACCTTAGTAGATTTCTTTTGACTTCTTTTGCCGAATCTATTTGCGTTTGCATGATTGGCTGTTAGTATCTCTGCCATAAAATCATTTTTAAAGATTAAAAAACTGTATAATAATTAGATACAGATATTCAATTATTCCATAAAAAAGTTTTTTGACAAATACATTTTCTAGGAAAAGTAGGTTCCAAAATTATATTTGGGTAATTATGAAACATTATAAAACATCACTTTTCCGTTTTCCCATCTATTTAATTACTATCGAATTACCATCGAATAAACATCCTTTATTGATGCATTTTCCAATGCAACACCATTGAACACTTGAATAGCGGGTTTATCTTTTTGGGGAATCTCTCGATGAATAAATGCAGTATCTACACCATGCACTAAACCATCTGTATCAAAAACAGGCCCACCACTCATGCCATTTAATGAGATATCCTGTGTCATAAACCCGACATAATTCTTGCTATTATCCGTTATAGTGATTGCATCTATAATATATGTTGGCTGCCAATACTGCCTTACATTACCTACATTGATACTTCCATCAACATTTACTGATAACTCTGCAAGTGGATAACCACAAAGACAAACTGACTTACCGGCATTTGGCTTGTCAACAACGATCGAAACAGGAATTGTACCTGACAAATTAATTTTACCCAAAAAAACATCTCTTATTGGATCACGAAATACCTCAGTAATCAATTGTGGAGGATTGATAATATGGTCAGGAATATTACCTCGATATTGAAAGAATGCCCCAAAAGGAGCGTCAGTAATTACATGAAGTGCTGTAATAAAGTGACCATTATCATCAATAAAAAAGCCTGTACCACTTACCCCTATTTGAGTATTAACACCTTCCTCTTTTACAAAGAAAATGGGGAATATTGACCTTTTTATTTTTTCAACTGCATTTTGATACATTATTTTCTTTTATTAAGCGACAATGATACGAAAGACTCATACTAATGGATAAATAATTTTTCAGTGGGAGATTCAAGTTATAAAAAAGAATAGGGATAAGAATTCTGCATATTGCACAAATCCGTATCCCTATTAATGTATAATATCATGCTAACTATTCAACAACAATTTGCTGTGTCTGTTTGCCTGAAATAGTAAAGATGGTTACGTTATAAATTCCTTTTGGTAAAGTACCAATTCCAATCTGCTGAATTTTCTTATCCTCCAAACGATTAGTTAAAACGGCATGACCACTTATATCAGAAATCAACCAAATACCACCCTGTTCATTATTCGATTTAATGGTAATTACATCTTTTGCGGGATTAGGATAAATCAAAAAATTAGTAGGTTGATAAATATTAATAGCTACAGATTTGCTATACGTTATAATGCCATTATTATCGACCGCTTCCAATCGATAATAAATTGTTTTTGAAAAAGTATTAGTTAGAGGCAAAATATCTTTGTAAGTATAACTTGCAATACTTGAAGAGGACACATTTCCAACTTCTGAAAAATCAACTCCATTCAAACTTCTCTCCACAATAAAATAAGCTGAATTTAATTGAGAGGTAGTATTCCAATTCAATAGGGCTTCACCGGAATTATAATTCCCTGTAAACGTGATAAATGAAAGTGGCAATATATTGGCAGTCAGATTTTGAAAAACGGATATAGTATTTGACCCATAATCAGGCACTGCCAAATCCGGCTTGTTATCTCCGTCAAAATCAGCAATAGCTACTGAAACTGGATAATTTCCTGTTGCTAAATTAACACCTGAAGAAAATGAAGAAGCACTCAAATTTCCGGATGTATAAATATTTTTAATAATGGAGATATTGTTACTTATCAGATTAGCCACTACAATATCGGGTAAACTATCACTATCAATATTACCCACAGAAACATAATATGGAGAAAGACCATTAGTGGGTAATACAACTTGTGTGGCAAGTGAAGACGAATCAATAGCACCAACTTTAGAAGTATTAGTAAGGATTGAAATTGTACTATTAGTTTGATTAACGACCACTACATCAGGCTTTCCATCACCATTTAAATCTCCAATAGTAAGCGCATCTGGACAAGTACCCACTTTAAAATCAACCTTTGAAGCAAATGAAGATTTAGTAATGCTATTATTAGTAGTGGTATTTTTCAAGATAGAAATGGTTTTTGCATCAAAATCAGCAATCACTAAATCAGGTTTACCATCGCCATTGATATCTGTTATTGCCACAGAAACTGGGCCTAGTCCTGTTGTGAAATCAATTGAGGGCGCAAATGAAGTCGAATCTATATTACCAACATGAGATGTGTTTTTAAGGACTGAAATAGTATTACTGAAACTATTCGTTACTACTAATTCAGGCTTGCCATCTCCATCCAAATCTCCAATTGCAACAGAAGTAGGCATTGATAAAGTATCTGATATAAAATTCACTTTTGAAGTAAAAGAACTAGCATTAATAGTTCCAAAAGTAGATATGTTTTTATATACTGAAATCTTATTAGTAAACATATTTACTATTACGATATCCTGCTTTCCATCTCCATCTAAATCTCCTATAGTTACAAAACTTGGAGTTGAATCAGTTACAAAATCAACTTTAGTTGCAAAAGAAGCCTTGCTAATAGTACCCGCAGTAGAAACATTTTGAAGAATAGAAAACGAGTTCAGCGACCTATTCAAAACAACCATATCAGGCTTACCATCTCCATCTAAATCAGCAACTGCAATATTTCCAGCAGGATTATTACCTGTTGTGAAATCTACTTTTGGGTTAAAAGAAGCAGTTGTCAGAACCTGTCCAATACCACGATTATACGTAACTTCAAAAGAACGTAAAGAACTACCAATGAGATTTGTCCCAGTATTAATGACGGAAATCGGTTGATAAGTAGCTCCATTTGGTACCACTACTACCAATTCAGTATCTGAGGCACTTTCTATTGACGCACGTGTAGCACCAAAATAAACGACATTTCTTGCCGTATCAAGATTAAAATTATTTCCAAGTAGTGTAACTAATGTTCCTACAGAACCATTTGTGGGTGAAAATGATTTTACTATTGGTTGAGCGTTAACCATCATTATCAAAAACAAGAAACAAAAGGTAATTTGAATCCTTAAGAGAAAACGAGAGTTTATTAGATAGCCATGCTGATTATTCTGAAACATAATATTATTAATTGTAAAGTAAAAGTTTGTAATTAAAAGCCTTGTATGCCTGTAACACTACCCGCTGTGGAAGTGGTTACATTCGTTCCAAATTTAGCGGCAGCTTTATTGATTGTTACATTCTTAAATGTAACTCCTGATACATAATTCATGGTCATCACTTTTGATGCAGAGATATTAGAATTAGTCATTACAACATTTTGAATCAAGCTATTAGCCAAACCATTAAATAGACCCGCATTTGCCGAACCAGTTACTGTCAAATTATTAAAATAAATATTGGAACCTGCAGGTATCTTTGCAGGAGTTGTTGTAACAGCTGCTGCATAATTCCAATCTATAACAATAGGATTTGTAACCCCGGTCATTGTAATATTGGAATAATAGGTATTTGAAACTAAACCTCCATTTCCAATACTTGATTTAATCCGAATACCATTTGTTGTGCTCTTAAACGTACATCCAGAAACACGTAAATTATTGTAACCACCAAAAGTTTCACTCCCAATAGAAAGTCCATGCCCTGCACCAAATGTACAATTTGTAACTGTAATATCTTGTGTACCCCCAAAACCAACATTTCCACCTGCTTTAATAGCTATATTGTCATCACCTGTACTTATTGAGCAGTTTGTTATTAATACGTTATAACATTGAGAAGGATCAATACCGTCTGTATTAGGAGAAGTTTTAACTGTATTTATTGTGATATGGTCAATAACAACATTTTTACATGTATTCGGAACGATATGAAAACTAGGAGAGTTTTGAACGTTCAAACTGTCTATAGTAAGGTTCGTAACATTTGACAAATAAATCAATCTAGGACGACTTATCGCATTATTTGCATTGTAAGCAGCCCACCAAGGAGCTCCACTTCCATCAATAGTGCCCTTTCCTGTAATACGGACGTTTACAATTGCAGCGCCCGTTGTATATAATAAATTTCGCAAAGTCGTTCCAATTGTCCAATCAGCCATTATTGGACTTCCCAACAAAGTAGCACCACTATCAATTCTCAATGTAATATTGCTTAATATCCTAAGGGGGCCAGTGCGGTATATTCCTCCTGTAAGTCTAATAGTTCCACCTCCAATCTTATTGCAATAATTAATAGCATTTTGGATTAATGTAGTCCTTAATGTAGTATCTCCGACAGAAACAGGAGCTAAAGTAGAATCTGCGGCCTTACTAGTAAGATTCAATAAAATTCCTATAGTAAGAACAACAGTATATATTAACCTTTTCGACATATTATTATAAATTAATAAATTTTTGTAAAAGTAATTGAGGCAAATCTTGAACCATCCTGCACTATCATGCAATCATTACTTTGCAAATAAATATTGTATTATATAGATCAGATACCTATAACAGCCTTAGATGTGTGCTTTAAATGACAAGAGAAATGTTAAAAATCCAATATTAAAATCAAGAAAATGTTTTGGTAAAATAATAAAAACTAAGGTTACTGCTTAATTAAAAAGTATGTATCCCTTAATCAACTTTGATTATAAAGATGCTCTAGAATATAAATGGAATGGTAATTCTTCTAATACATGTGTATCTTCTAATATAGAGAAT
Source organism: Chitinophagaceae bacterium (assembly GCA_947378615.1). Taxonomy (GTDB): domain Bacteria; phylum Bacteroidota; class Bacteroidia; order Chitinophagales; family Chitinophagaceae; genus Parasediminibacterium. The sequence continues at coordinate 19,561 of CANCKV010000004.1, forward strand.
GCAGCTCTTGCACCCATCAATTGAAAGTCGGTAGATATTGTGGTAATGCCGTTAAGAATTATCTTCTTTAAAGGAGATTCATTGTAAGATATAACACCAACATCTTTACCTACTTGAAACTTTGTAGTCAAAATTTTCTCTATCAATGCAACAAGATCATTTTCTCTATTAGTAATAAACACATCCCCTTCGTGGATTTCAACTTCATTCAAATTCTCCACTATTAAATAGTTAAAAGCATACTGATGACAAAAACTCAAAAAACCTTTTACAACTTCCTTTGGATAAATTGCATAAGCCTGACAAATAATTTTTAAAGTATGGTACTTACTTAATTGAGGCAACGCCTGTTCAAGTGCCATATAAATATCTTTCTCAAAATTCTGATAGACCGCTGAATAATTACCAGTTATTCCAGGAACCAATTTATCAACTATAATTAGCTTTTCCTTTGGAATCCTATTTATTACTTCATAAGCATTTTCTCCTCCATCCTTAAAATGGGGCATTACCAAATAATGTGTGTATTGATCTATTCGAGAGGTTAATAGTTTTTTGAAGAAAGTAAAATCATTATTATAGATGAAAAAGTCTATTGCAGCTGTTTCTGGTAAATTAGAAACAAAGGAATCATAAATAAGCTTTTTATGTGGACTTAATTTATTAAAGAGCATCAAGATTTTCAAATGATCCTCAACTTCTACATTCTTTATAAAATATCCCTTTCCAGGAACTGAGCCTAAAATTCCAATATTTTTCAAATGTTTGTATCCCTTCTCAGCAGTATCCCTAGAAATTTCAAATTCAAAACTTAACTCATTTATTGAAGGTAGAGATTCTCCTTTTTTAAGCTTTCCTTCATTAATAGCCTTTGTAATAGCATTAGCAAGCTGAAGGTATTTTGGGGTAGCAGAATAATCACTGATATCAATATATTTATAAAAATTTTTTACTATCATAATAACAACCCTTTAAATATAAAAATATAATAATCAAAAACTGCTTACCTACAAATTGAAACTCTTAAATTGAAATTTATAATTTATTTCTGCGCAAACATAATAAGAATAGTTTGAACCATCCGTTTAA
>CANCKV010000005.1 GCA_947378615.1 Chitinophagaceae bacterium
ACAATACACTTATGACTTCCCCTACAGGCTTTTTATCATCCTTCCCCCACTCTACTAATCGAGCGACCACCTTATCTTTATTCTTTGCCCCTTTCAATTTGTCAAGAGGAATAAATAAGTCTGGCATAGGCTTATCCGTATCAGGAACGAAAAAGGCAAAGTTTGTAGATAGTTGTATATGACCAATAAACTCGTTTTGCTTACGGGTCACCACTTCTACAATTCGTCCTTCTTTGCGTTTACTTGCCAAATTTTCCTTAACAATCTTAACCCTAACAATATCACCGTTCAGGGCAGTATTAAAATCACCTGGCCTTACTAATACATCTCCACTCTTATCCTCTATCAACACATAGCCGATACCACTACGAGTAATTTCGAGGATTCCCTTCACAGTAGTTTGGTTATGGGTTTGCTTTGTCGTTTTATTTTTCTTTTTGTTACCTGTACTCTTACTCATAATCCATGTTATTTATGATTGTTTTTTCAATGCTTTTTATAAAAGTGATGACCAAACTATTAAAATCTTCTCCTTCATTAAAAAGGAATTTATGCTTAATCGGCAATACATATATAGGCATTGCCAATAGTTGTTCAGAAAATTTAACCAATCTGACTGCATCTTTTTCTGTGGTCAAAATGAATTTACTTTCTGCATCAATATTATCGTATTTATCTTTTATTTCTCTTAAATCGTCTATTGTAAAAATATGATGGTCGCTAAAATTCTTTTGATAATAGGTATAAGCATATTTCAACAAGTAATCTTTAATGGGCTTGGGATTAGCAATACCACAAACTAGTAATATTTCATCCGTATTTTGTATCGTACGGTGCGACTTATCAAGAATATGATAAGGAATACCGTAGCTAATGGTTGTGAAGAAAACTTTCTGATGAGGCAAAGGATTAATCAACTTAATGATCTTCTTCTTATTATCATCCCACAAATCAGGAGGACATTTTGTAACTACAATTATTTCTGCACGCTTCATAGATGCTTGCTGATCCCTTAAATCTCCAGTTGGAAAAAAGAAATCATGTACATAAAGATTACTATATTCCGTAAGCACAATATTTAATCCTGCATGAATATCCCTATGTTGAAATGCGTCATCTAAGATAACGGCATCCAAGTGCGGCTTATCCTGCAATAATTGTGGTATTGCAAACAAGCGTTCTTCACCCACTGCTACAGGTACTTCAGGATATTTATTATGAAATTGCATGGATTCATCACCAATATCTAGAGCCGTAGATTTTTCTGTTGCTAATACATAACCCCTAGTTTTACGTTTATATCCTCTACTTAGTGTTGCAATCTTATAGTCATTGTGCAATAAATCAATGAGATACTCTACCATTGGTGATTTGCCTGTTCCCCCTACAGCAATATTTCCTACACAAATCAAAGGAAAATTAAATGGAATAGACTTTAAATAATTCTTGTTATATAACCAATTTCTAATGATTACCCCAAACCCATACAATAATGCAAAGGGAAGAAGTACAACTCTAAAAGACTTCAAGAAAATATTATTCAGATTCATGCAAAATTCTTATCAGTAAAAACATACTTTGTTTATAATCATATAAACAATTGGCAAACTTATTCTTAATTAACCAACTTTTGAAGGAAGTGGAACAATTATTTTATTCGATTTGAATTATTTGTTATAAAAAAACAGGAATAACAACACATTGTTTGTCATTCCTGTTTGTAATTTTATAAACCTAAATCCTTTTATTCAAATAGATTATGGCAATGAAGAAGTTGTAGAGATAGTACTAATACCACTAGCCCCACCATTGTTATGAGCCACTACTCCTACAGAGATAGATTTATGTGCAGGTAATCCAGTGAAGGTAGCCGTTAGATTTGCAAAAGAAATGATTACTGCATTTGTTCCAAGGGGAACTATAATTTCACCATGTAAAATAGTTACATTAAATGGACCATCAACCACAGCAATATGTGTATATTTCATTGTATCGGGTACAGTAGTAACTGTAGATGTTACAACTCCTCCAGTAAGTGTTTCTAAAGTACTTGCTCTTGGAGTTTCTGGAGCACTATGCCGACTGTGGGTATCTAAAATACTTGCGTATCCTGCAGAGTGAATAATATCAGCATCACCATTAGCAATTCTATCTACATAGTAAGCTTCTTCCAACAAAAATGCACGCATTGCAACTATTGCATTTGTCATTTCGTCGGATGCAACTATCCCATTATCCTTATTAGCCCATGCCTTAATTACTCTTGTGGATGCTGCCGACATTGCAGTAGGAAGTACATCTGGAGTTGGGAATTTTAAATTTCCTTCGATTGCTTTACTAACTTTTTGACCAAGACCTGCAGTTTCAAGGAATGTCATTTCATTCCATGTATGCTTTACTACACATTTTTTTGCCATTATATTGAGAGGAAGAAAGTTTAAACAGGAGCTTGCTTAGCAGGTGCTTTTTCTTAGAATTCAAAGGTGAGAGCGAATTACACATATAAAATCAATGCCTCCATCTATTTAATAAATTATCAACATAAAGAGGTTCATTTTCAAAGATTTTTCAAAAAGCAAAATGCTAAAAGCTAATTTATTGAACAAAAAACTTATCATAAGATAAATAAAATAATATTTTCAATCAAAACATTCATGAATTACAACATGAAAATATCCAATTAGGTATCGTACTTAAAACTCTAAACCAAAAGTATATGAAGTTGAAGCAAAATACTACATTATTCTGCCAAAAGTATATGAGGTTATACAACCGTATTAGACTTTTGGACTAATCGCACCAACACAAGTGGCGATGGATATGAAAAAACTTTATGTAGTTGACAATGACGGAATTCGTAAGTTAACATTAACCGAAGGTTTAAAACTTTTTGGGTATCCTGACGATTATAAATTTGAAATTAATTTAGAAAATAGATTTGATTTATTGGGTAATACTGTTGCTGTACCAGTTATAAAAGCTGTTTCAGAAAGAGTATTAGAATTATGGAATAAAAATAAAATAGAATACTATGAAATTAACAGCACAAGAAGTCTACAACAAGTTGTGCTTGAGGATAAAATTCTTGAAGTAAAAGGACAAATAAAATTTTACCTTGAGAATGTAAGTATCATAGTAAAACAAAGGGATGTTGTAGGTAATATAATGCAAGAATGGCTAGAAGGTTGGTTTAAGCAAAATAATATAAAATACAAACTTAATCTCAATTCTCAAATGCCTCCTGATTTTTATCTAGACCAGAATGACTATACTAATGACTTGTTAGAGGTAAAAGCATTTAATTATGATGCGACACCTGGCTTTGATATTGCAGATTTTAATGCATATCAATCTGAAATAATTGACAAGCTTTATATGCTACATACAAAATACTTGATATTTGGTTATCAAATGCAAGAGGATGGATTTGTAGTGATAAAAAAACTTTGGTTGCAAAATCTTTGGGAGATTTGTAGAAGAATGGGAAATTGGCCTCTAAACCTTCAGATAAAGGATAAAGTAGTACATAAAATCAGACCTTGCACATGGTATTCTAAAGGGAAATCTGTAAGATACAAGCCATTTGAAAAACTGGAAGACTTCATTTCTGCAATGGAACAAACTGTTTATCAAAACCCAAAGACTAGAGAAAAAAGTGGTGAATGGCTTAATCAATTTACTAAAAGTTATGAAAAGCAATATTCTATTAAGCTAAAAATTCCACGTTGGAATGATATTGAAGAATTATATGTGTCAAAAAAAAATTAAATAAAATTGTTTTAAAAAGCGAAATCTCTTTACAAAAAAATCTATGTTGATTATTTTTTAATTGAATTCAACATATTGGCAGTATGGCGGGAAAATAGATACGTGAGCATCTAAATATACGAAAATTCGATTCTTACTTGCCCCTATTACCTCACGTCAATTTCCGTTTCGATACTATCTTCGCTGCTATCGCAAGAATATAGTTTGTGGATTTGCTCTAGTCTATTGCACCATTAGTCATAATCTTATGGCACAGATACACTGATTTTACAATTAGTTATGGGGAATGTTTTTTGGAAATGCCATATTTATCTCAAATTCTTTATGGAGAAAAAATACTAATCAAAAAATAATCTGGAAAAGACTAATCGCAAAATACAATCTTCTTACATTTTACTTCAAAAAACTGTTATTAATATTAATCCTTCAGTAAGATAGGTTTGATAAAAAATTAAACTAAATGAAGGAAAGGAGTATTATAGCTAAACCATTTTCAAATAATCATTACAAACTGCTATAATTAAGACGAATAGTTTGTAGTATAATTACTACGTTAGTTTGAGGGATTTTCCAGCTTTGCAAATAGGCTCATTTTTGACCTATCAAATTAAAAAATTAAACTTTTAAAAAATGAAAAAATTATTAATTCCCTTCGCTTCGCTTTTATTGTTTGTAGCCTGTTCTAAAAAAGATGCTACAAGTACAAGTGGTAACTTCAATCCAACTGGAAAAATTGCTCCGGATGGTTTTACTTATCAAACCACAAAACAAATTACAGTAGATGTTTCTTTACTAACAAATACTGATGGTCCAATTTCGCATGTGCCTGTAGCCATTTATTCTTATGTGAATAATAAGAAGGGCAATAAGATTGCAACTGCAATTACCGATGCTTCAGGTAGAATCAATTATTCAGTTGCTGTACCTGCTTATATGGATACATTTATTGTAACACCAAATTTTATTGGTGTTTTGAATAATGCTAAAGTATCCTTGAATGGCACATCTCTTTCATGTACTCTCGGCGGTTCAAAAGGATTTCAAGGTAATGTGGTTGGAACATTTGATGCAAAATTACCAGAAGCTGTTGCAGTGAACGCAACGGGCAATCATGGCAAGTTTGGCACATTGGACATAAATGGTATTTCAACCAAAACTATTTTTAATTATTTGGGAACCGCAGATGCTCAAGGCTTTCCTAATTATTTGGTCAGGCCAAATGACGCCATTAGTGCTGATTTGCTTACAAGTCTTACCAATAGCTTGCCAGAAGGTGTAAATCTTGCGGCTTCAAAAAATGGGGGTGCCTATTTGAATAACGATGCTATATCTAATATCATTCTTACAAAAACAGCAGACGTTTGGTTAACTTTTGTCTATGAAGGTGCAGGTTATAGAAATGGTTTTGGTTACTATAAATATGCAACCAACAATCCTCCTTCTTCTGTGGCTGATATAAAGAATATCACATTTGTTTTTCCTAATGCTAGTTTCAGCGGTAGCGGTGGAGAAATGGTGTCAGGAAATAAAGTTTATATTGGAAGAGTGGGTGCAGATACAACTATTGGTTTTGTTTTATATGCAGATGGTTTTGATGGTGCGAAAGGGGGGGCCAATGTAAAGACTACTAATCCTGCATATTTTTCAGATTCTTACTTGAACCCTGAAACAGATGTGGCACTTCAGAAACACACTGTTTTAATTGATTATACAGATCCAACCAGTAAAAAAGATTACTATTTAGTTGGGTTTGAAGATATTAATAGACAAAATGCTGCATGTGACCATGATTTTAATGATTGTGTTTTCTATGCTACTGCAAATCCAGTGGAAGCAGTTAATCGTAATGGAATCAAGCCTCCTGTAAATCCTTTGGATAGTGATGGTGATGGAGTATGCGATGCCTTGGATGAATATCCTAATGATGCAACTCGTGCCTACAATAATCATTATCCTGCTGTAGGTCAAAATGGAACAGTTGCCTTTGAAGATAACTGGCCTAATCAAGGAGATTATGATTTAAATGATTTAGTTGTTAGCTATCACTACAATCTAATTACAAATGCAAAGAATCAAGTGGTAGAAATCAAGGGAGATTTCGCTCCGATTGCTGCAGGAGCTTCCTACGAAAATGCATTTGGCGTTCAATTTCCTTTTGCAAGTACAGCGGTATCTTCCGTTACTGGTCAACGGTTGTCAAATGGTATTACAAAACAAAGTAGCAATGGAACTGAAGCAGGTCAAACAAATGCGGTAGTCATTCCTTTTGATGGGTCAAAGCAAATGATTCATAATATTGATGGAAATCCATTTGTAAATACTGATATGAGTCTGCCAAGGGTAAGTGGAGATACTGCACATATTGATATATTGTTTACGTCTCCGCAAGGAACGTTTGACCCTGCTACCATCAATCCATTCCTGATTAGTAATAAGGTAAGAGGAACTGAAGTGCACCTTCCTGGATTTGCACCAACGAATCTTGTCAATACAAAATTGTTTGGAACAGGAGATGATGCATCAATTCCTTCAAGGGGTATCTATTATGTAACAAAGAATAATTATCCTTTTGCCATCAATTTTGCAGGGACATTCAGTTATCCAACAGAAAGAACACCAATTTATAATGCGTACTTACACTTCTTCGATTGGACAGGTTCAGGTGGAACTTCATATACTGATTGGTATAAGAATACAGGGGTAGGTTATCAAAACACTAGTAATATATATAGTAAATAAACGTTTGAAGAAAGGGTGTTTTTAATTTGAAAAGGGTTGTCTTACATAAGACAGCCCTTTATTATTTATAATAATCCACCTACAAGTGTTTTTATAAGTGCAACAATACCCAAATGCCCGTCAAATCAAGGTGTGGCTGTGTCTGAGAGGCGTGGTTTTCCCTCTAGCCCCAGATGCTTCATGTCTATTTTCGTTTTTCTATTGTCTTCGCTGATAACGTAAGTGTAATTGTGTCTAGATAAATAGGAATGCAAGAAATTATTTCGTAATTGTATGAATCGGAAGAGTACTTATTGGAGATATTCAATTACGATTTAGTAAGAGGATAAAGGTAAAATGTCCTTGCCAACTCGACTGTATGAACTCCTAACTAGTAACCAATATCCTGCAACAACAATTATTTTCTATTTATGCTATCTCTAATAAGTTTCACATTTCTTTGCTTCTTCAACTCTTCTACTTTCTTAGCGGCTACTTTCTTCTTATTATTAAAAAATCCTCTTAACAGAATATTACTCTTTGCCGCCTCCATGTTTTCGCTTAGTCCTTTTGTTCCAGTTTGAAGATTCGAAATCGTAGAATCGAGTTTATTTGCTAATCGTTCATCACTTATTAACTTCGATAAGGCTCCTTTGCCATCATTCATTTTTACCGTAAACTTTGCGAATTCATTAGAACTTATTTCAAGATTAATTAAAGTGGATTTAAGGCTCTTTGAAAATTCCTCATCAGTAATTAGTTGGGATAATGCCCCCTTACCGTTGTTCATTTTGTAGGTAAACTCTGCTAATTGTGTAGTAATGATATCCACATTATCAACGCTTGATTTTACACTTTTAAGTAATTCTTCCATTTCCAGGGCATTTTTGGAATCAATAAAGCCATTGTCGCTAATCATTCTTTTATTGAAAGTGCCGGGAAAGATTGTCAATACCTTATCGCCCATTAATCCATCAGAACTAATACTTGCCTTTGCATCAGACTTTATAAACTTTTGCACTTCATCTTTCATTATCAAATCAACGGTGACTGAGGTGTCTGTTATTAATTCTATTTCAGCAACTGTACCTACGTTTATCCCTGCAAAGCGAACATTATTACCCACTTTTAGTCCACCAACATTTTTAAATTGAGAATGTAACAGAAATGTTGAACCAAAAAGATTCTTTGATTTTCCAATAAAATAAATGGCAATAACAAAAAATATAATGCCAACAATTACAAACAAGCCCAATTTCCGTTGAGTTCCAGATTCCTTATTCATAATTCATTTTTTTTATTTCTCTAACACTAAATAAGTAGTAAGTTATAGGTTATAAGTTTTAAGTAAAAATCAGACTTAATTGAAATGCGAGTTGCTCAAAATATTTTAATTACAATCCGTAGTCAGATTTATGTTTCTTCTTTATCTATTATTTTCTTTATGCATTTTAGCGTCTTTATAACTTCGTTTTGAAAAAATAGACTCCTTTTTTCTCAATTACTCAACAATATTTTCTAATGGGTTCGTTATTCCAAAAAAGGAATTAACCTATTCATCTTTGCTTTGCTCTAATTGCTCATAACTTCCTTCCATGAATACTACACCATCCCGAAGTATGATTATTCTATCGGCTGTGAGCCTTGCACATGCCAAATCATGTGTAATTATGACAGAAGTTGTTTTGTTCTTTTTTTGAATAGAGAGTATCAATTCACTTATTTCTTTTGAAGTAATAGGGTCTAATCCTGTGGTAGGTTCATCATAAAGGATGATTTCAGGTTTTAAAATGAGAGTCCTTGCTAGCCCAACCCGCTTTCTCATTCCTCCCGATAATTCAGAAGGCATCTTATCAATTGCCTCTTCTAAACCAACATCCTTTAAAGTATCCATAACAGCTTTATCAATTTCATTAGTAGTAATGTTCTTTGAATGTCTTTTTAATGGAAATACTAGGTTTTCCCTAACAGACATTGAATCGTACAAAGCCGCATTTTGGAACAAGAATCCGATGCGTAATCGGATGGAATTTAATTGTTCGTAAGTTAATTTGGCAATATCCTTACCTAATACATATAATTCACCCTTATCTGCTTTATCCAAACCAACCAAACACTTTATCATAACCGATTTCCCTGAACCTGATTTGCCTAGTACCACAAGATTTTCACCTTTTTTTACCTGAAAATTGATTCCTTTTAATACCTCATTATTTTCTCCAAAAGACATATACAGTCCTTTGACATTTATAATATTTTGGGGAGATACTTCATAACTAGTATTTGATTCTTTCGTTTTCATAAGTTAGCATATAGGTCAGTTAATTGTACCGCAATCATATCAATAATGAAGATTGCCAAAGATGCTGCAACGACAGCTGAGTTCGCAGCCCTACCTACACTTTCTGTTCCATTAGAGGCTGTAAAGCCTTTATAACAACCAATCATACCTATGAAAAAACCAAAAAAGAAGGTCTTGATAGTAGCAGGAATAATATCAATAAAGTTTAAGGATTCAAGAATTTTATGGAGATATCTAAAAAGAGTAACATCCGTATGGATATTCATGCCCATAAAACCGCCGAAGATGCCAATGCAATCTGCAAATACAACGAGGATTGGAATCATGAGTGTAGTTGCTAAAATCCGTGTAACTACCAAATATTTGAATGGATTAATAGCAGACACTTCCATTGCATCAATTTGTTCTGTTACTTTCATAGACCCTAATTCCGCACCAATACCTGAAGATATTTTACCTGCACATATCAATGCAGTAATAATTGGAGCCACTTCTTTTATCATTGACAACGCCACCATTCCAGGCAACCAAGCTTCTGCACCAAATTTTGCCATCGTAGGTCGGGATTGAATAGTGAGCACCAATCCCATGATAAATCCTGTGATTGCAACAAGGGGTAGTGCCTTATAACCAAGTAGATAACATTGTTTGATAAACTCTTTTATTTCAAAAGGCGGCTTAAAAACCTCTTTCCAAAATCTCATTGCAAAGATGGATACATTGGACGTATTGCTAAAAATATCCTTTAGATAAGTTGTCAAAGCCGCAAGTTTTTTGATTAAACAAAAAGTTGTTATGAATACTAAGTTTTCGCTGCGAGTGAATCCCTATATGGGTTTTAAATCCTTATAGGGTTAGTAATTCATCATTGAGTGGAAATCTTAGAAGCACCCGTTTAAAATATTGAATACTATTTTCTTGAAAAATGGTCCCTCACGAAAGCGTGTTGCTGATTCTCCGTCATTTTATCCGTATGAGCTACTGTTATATTAATATCAGCGAAGTGACTATTAGCTTTTAGGATATGAAATAGTTCCACCTTTGCATCCGTTTGTCCAAAAAGTAGAATCTCTGTATAGGGTTCAAGAACATTACTTAAATGCTTATAGTAATGAGACATTTCATTTTTCTCCTTATTATGCATCACGCTTTCGCTTTTCTTCAAGGCATCTTCTTTTTCCAAATGATTAAACTTAGAATAGTAGGTAGTTGTAATAATGGGTTCTCTTGTAAATTCTATCAAATTGGCTTCTGAATGATCCATACAGACACCAATACAGTTTGTCTTTTTCATAATTGTAATTTTTTGTTCTATGATGTAATGAGTAATGAAATTGTTTCGTAATGATTCACTGTTTTCAAGTGATAAAATAGTCAAGATAGGGTTCAGGATTTATGCTAGTATGACTGATTGAATAATCCTCCAATAAAGTATCCAAAGAATCATAATAAACTGACAAATTAGTCGCAGTAATATTATTATTTGAAAATTTCGATTTGTCTGGCATTTCTTCTAGAAACTTTGATAGTTCAGGATAGTTGTTCTTTATCTTCAAGGTAATTGCAATGATATCTTTCGTAAGCTTTATTTTACTTTTCATACACTTGCTTTAAACTGTTAAACTTTAAATGTTCATTTAAGACAATCGTCGTTGCGTATTTATTGCCTTAAAAAAGCTAGGTGTCTGACCTGTAATCTGTTTGAATTGACTAGATAGATGTGCTACACTCTTATAATTAAGTTTATATGATATTTCTGTCAGGTTTAGTTCGTCATAAGACAATAAAGTCTTTATATTTTCTATTTTATGAGCAATGATGTATTGTTCAATTGTGATACCTGTGTTTTCGGAAAAAAGATTAGCTAAATAAGTATAATCATATCTTAGCTTTTCCTCCAAACAACAGGAAAAGTTTAGAAGTGTCGATTTACTCAAATAATGAAACATGTCTACAATAACGCCTTTGATTTTCTCGATTAATATTTCTTTTTTATTGATAATTAATTCTAATCCTACATCTAATAAGGCCGTATTTAATGTTTCCATTTGAGTAGTACTCATGTCATTTATAATTTCTACTTCTCCCAATTCTATAAATTCGTACACAAGATTAAGTTTTTCGAGTTCCATCTCAACAAACTTTTTGCAGCGAATGCTAACCATATATTTAATGTAAATAGTCATTTTGTTTATTTAAAGCAGTGTAATGTAAGAGTATAAGTGGGTAAAGAAATTTTATGGCTAATTTAAAATCTAATAATTATTTTTTCTATGTTAGAAAGGTTGACTAAAACAAGATAATCAGTAAAAGCAGGATGATAATAATAGTTCCTACTGATAAATAGATGCCTCCATGAATGATTTTCAAGTTTTTCTTTATCGTTTGAACCTCTTTTCTTAAAATGCTCTTTTGTGTTGCAGTCAAATTAGATTTATTACTAGAACCAATCGTATTAAGCCTTACCATCAGACTATCTGCTCGTAAACTATCCACAAAACTCATTCCTTTGTGTGCTGAGGGGGTTGTGATAATTGCAGCTTGCAAATTGGAAAATGTAAATGCAATAACCATTAATATTAGTGTACAATAAATATTCATTAGTTTTTCTTTTTTCTTTTAAGTTTAAAAAATACCACCAAAACAGTCAGGGATAAATAGTCTCTTAGTTTTGATGGCATTTAGTTTACCATAGTTACCCACATAAACATGGTTGCATCGATTCAATTTACTGGGATTATCAGACAATTACATGTTCCGCCTCATTCTTAGCTTCCTCAATTTTAATTTTCCCCTTTGCTACTATGAATTCTGCTTCTTGACAGAAGTGTTCACATTGTTCATTGATGTCAATTAAAACTGCATTAATCTTTTCCTTAATTGCATCGGCAAAATCTTCGCCTTTTCTTGCTATTAGCTTTCGTGTTTTGCTTCCTTTTTTTGGGGCGAACAATATGCCAATTGCGGCTCCTGCGGCAATGCCTGCCATTACTCCTAATACTACGTTACCTGATTTCATGACCTTACTTTTAAATTGTGATTACTATTTTTTAAAATGATGTACAAAGTGAATGAGTGCCTGCACACTCTTTATATTTTAGGCCTACTTTTTTAGAGCATCTTATTTCCTTGAATAATTCGTAATAAGATGGCGATAATGGCTATGACTAATAGTATATGTATGATTGCCCCTACTCCATAGGCAAAAAAACCGATAGCCCACAAGACAACTAATACTACGGCGGCTGTGTAAAGTAAATTGTTCATTTTATTTCTTTTTCTTTGTTTATCACCTCACTAATTCAATCCTTCTATTAAAACTTTCTTTGAATTATTAAGGTGTAAAGGTGATGACATTGTCAAGTTTAATAATTACATAATCCTTGTAATAAATTGTATGATTCTTTGTTTATGCAGTTTGAATCATCACTTTTCGACTATTCTCAATGCTTTTTGGGAGTTTAATCAATTCTTTTCCCTTTAAATACTTTTCAATGGTTAACCTTGCCATTAAATAACTAACAGTCGATTCAGCACCCTGATTGAGGTTTACGTAGTTTTCTTCCAATCCATCATAGCACCCACCTGTACATGGATTATAAATAATCTGATGAAGATGATTAGCTCCTAAAAACCAATTAAAAGCAGTCTCCATTTTTTGCTTGTATTCTATATCCTTAAATACTTCGTAAAATTTGCTTAAAGCAAGAATCGTATAAGCCACATCTATAGGTTGTTCTCCCCCTACAATCTCTATCTTACCAAGACTATCCTCTTCTTTCTTCAACCATCCTTTGTTTGAAATAACTTTTATATGTCCCTTCTTAAAAATCTTTGTCAATAAAAAGTCGAATGACATTTTTGCAATGTCCTTATACAATCTATTTCCAGATGACAACCAGGCACATAACATCGCCTCCGACAAAATACTATTTGCATAAGTTAAATAGCTTTCAAACCATTGCCATTTAGGTTCTGCTTCATGCCGATACATTTGTACCAATCTATTGGCAAGCTGTCTGATGATTTCAGCATAATCCTCAGAATAATGAAAGGAATTACTAAAATATAGTCCTTTGATGATGAAGGCCATCGCCCTTGTAGAATGAATGTTATGTACATTTTTCAAAGCTAACTTCAAAGTCAATTGAGCATCTTTTATGATGAACATGGACTCTTTTGGTATTAAATAGCTGATAGATATTAGATATCCCAACGCCCAAATAGCCCGTCCATTTGAATCTTCAAGATTGGTCATCTCATTTTGTTCGGTAAATTGTTGATTGCCATCCACATAATTCAGAAAACTCCCTTCAGCCTGTAGGCAATACTTAATAAATTGAAAGTATTTATTAATCTCTCCAATGTCTTCAATATCGTTTGTAAGTTCATAATGAAGGCAAATAGAAATCATTGCCCTAGCATTATCATCTAAAGTATAGCCTGATTCTAAATCAGGCTGACTGATTGTTGCAAATTGAATCATGCCAAAATGGGTAGTCATTTTCTTTACATGATTAAGATTCAGAATTGGTGAATTATAATGAAGGCAAATTTGATTGGTTCCAATCTTTTCAAATAACATCGCATGTGCAATTGCAGCATTTTCCCAAGCTGTAGATGCCATTCTGTGCAATCCATTCGAGCTAATACTCTTACGCAATTTGTCATCCTTCAATAACCTAATTACGGCATTTGCTAGTTGTTCAGGATTTTCAAAATCCACTATTATTCCCGCATCTTTACCTAAAACCTCTTTTGCATGAGGAATTGGTGTTGATATTACTGGACAGCCGCAACTAATTGCATAAGAAAAAGTACCACTTACAGCCTGATTTCTATCTTTTGAGGTAAATAAGTAAATGTCTGTTAATTGTAAATACTCTAATAAGTCATGTAATGGCAAGAAATGATTGATGAATTTTACATTGTTCTCCAACTTCATTTTAGCTATTTTAACTTCTAACATTTCCCTGTACTTTTCACCTTCCTGTTTGATTACGGAAGGATGCGTTTTACCTATTATCAAGAAACGTACGTCAGGAAATTGTTCTATTATAGTTGGCAAGGCATCTAATGTAGTTTCAATGCTTTTCCCTGAACTTAATAATCCAAAAGTGGACAATATTTTTTTGTCGGAGAAGTTATATTTAAACTTTAATGCCTCAACATCTGTACGTGATACCAAATGTGTTCCATGAGGAATAACAGTAATCTTATTAGTATCAATACCATAATCCCTAATTAGAATTTCTTCAGAGGATTTTGTCATCACAATAATTGAACTCGAAACATTGCCAATTTGCTTGACCTGGGCTTTCAATTCATTTCCTGGATTTGGCAATACTGTATGAAATACGATGATGATGGGTTTTGCAACTGAATTTAGAAAATCATTGAAATGACTCTCCTTTTTCTCAAAGAACCCAAATTCATGCTGTATCATTATCATTTGAATGGCCTCATCCTCGTTTATTGATTTAGCGAGAATAGCAAAAGCATCTGGCAAATCCGTGTTAAGGGTATATTTAATTTCTTGGGTGTAATCGTGCTTTTCATTATCTGATTCCAAAGGACAGATACTCACTTTAAAAGAGTGGCTAAACTTATTCTTCAACGTCTTTATCAAATCCTGAGAGTAAGTAGCAATTCCACATTCCCGTGGAGGATAGGAAGTAATGAATAATATTTCAGGCAATCCACCTTCAGTTGGATGAGACCACCCTTCATTTAATATTTCTGCTTTTTGATAACCATTTTTAGTTAGGTGATTACCTGCTGTATTTTTTCTATGTTCTTGTAAACTCGTGTTCTTATTCATCGTTTTTTGTATATAACATTAATTCATTTAATAAGGCGGATAATGATAACGAAGCGACTGCAATCTGTTCATCTGCCGCCCCATAATAAATATATAATCTGTCATCAACCAAAGTAGTACCTGTAGGGAAACATACATTGTTTACTTCTCCGGTCAATTCCCATTCCTCTTCAGGAGTAAATAAGGCATAAGGTAATCTTGCCAATTCTTTCAAAGGATTTTCTAAATCCAATAATGCCGCACATGCTGAATAAACATACCCTTTCAGCGTATCATGTACCCCATGATAAATCAACAACCATCCATGTTCTGTTTCTATTGGTGGACAACCTCCTCCAATATAACTCACCTCATGTTCATGTTTTGGTGTGAGAACGATATTGTGATGAAGATGAAGGAAGTAATGCTGCCAAAATTCAGTAGTCAATTCATTCAAATGATTTATACTGACCAATTGGATATCTGGTTTAACCCGGTGAAGAAAAAATAATTTCCCATCAATCCTTCGAGGGAAGAAAATCACATTCTTATCCCAAATAAGAATTTTCTTACCCTCTCTTTCCAATAAATGACTTGGGTCATTATAGCGTACATATTTCTCATTAAGTGTTCCTTTTGCAGAGGCAAGCCTGAAAAACTCATCATAAGGAATCTGCGGAACTATTACTCCCATCTTATGCCAGTTAATCAAATCTTCAGAAAACAATAAGGCTCCTAGCGCATTTACCCCATCGAAACAAGTATAAGTCAGGTAATAAATGTTGTCAATTTTTGTAATTCGAGGGTCTTCCACACCATGTGTTTCATAAGCACATTGAGGAAAAATGATGGGCACATCATTTCGAGATTCTACTACAAGCGGTGAGGATAATTTGCAATACCCGATACTCGAATAGTTACCTTTGGCAACTGCCCTATAAAATAGATGTATGACACCGTTTTCACTTATCACAGCAGGATTCAAAACCCCTTCACATTCAAAACCCAAAGATGTCTTTTTTAGAAGAATACCTTCTTTCTTAACTTCTATCATAACTTTCTTTTTATTGATGATAAATTCTCTCAATTTTTGAGGTGAAATAAAAGGGCTGTATGTTTCAACAGCCCCCATTTACCCACAAAAACAGACTACTATTTTTAATTCTAATAAGATGTTCTCAATTCTACTCTTCGATTCTTTGCCCTCCCAATTGAAGTTTTATTGTCGGCTATTGGTTTTTCTTTTCCAAATCCTGTCGCAGTCAATCGAGATTCCATGATTCCTTTCCCAATCAAATATTTTTTTACTGATTCTGTACGTTTTTGAGACAGTTCCATATTTCTTTTATCATCTCCATTGCTGTCGGTATATCCTTCAATAATTAAGTTGGCTGTTTCATACTTTATAAGTATTGATGACAACTCATCAAGTTGAACTAAAGAGGCAACTTTTAGTTTATCACTATTGTTCTCAAAGAACACCTTGCTTCCAATTTGAGTGATTCTCTTTATTGATTCCCTTGTAATTTCTGGACATCCCTGATTTGCTAATGTGCCTTTTATAGTTGGGCAACGGTCTTCGATATCAGGTACTCCGTCACCATCGCTATCAGGACAGCCTTTCAAACTTGCAGGCCCTGCTTGATTCGGACAGCGGTCTTCTTCATTTACAATACCATCTTTATCATTATCAAAAGGGCAGCCACCTGCATCTACCTTATAACCTTTTTTAGTATTTGGACACAAATCATCAATATCAACAACACCATCCCCGTCCTTATCAGGGCATCCATTTAATTCTTTTGTACCTGCTACAAATGGACAACGGTCGTCTATGTCAGCAATGCCATCTCTATCGGTATCAGGACATCCTTTAAAGGCGGCAGTTCCAAAAACATTGGGACATCTATCGTCCTTATCTGCAATACCATCTCCATCTTTATCAGGGCATCCTTTTGTAGCTGCCGATCCTGAATCATAGGGGCAAGCATCCAAATAATCGGGAATTCCGTCCTTATCCTTATCAATTGGGCATCCCAATTTATCTACGACAACCCCTACAGGAGTATTTGAACAGTTGTCTCTTGAATCTGAAACACCATCATTATCTGAATCTCTTTTCTTTCCCGAATTAAAAGTCAGGCCAATTGTATGAAATAGATATGCATCATTACTCGATGCTAGTATTCCATCTCTCTTGTTATTATTGGAATACAAATAAGCCTCCTGAATATTTAAAATTACATAAGGACTGAAACTTAAATTAATTCCCACACCACCATCAGGGGCAATGATATCAACTGTTTTACTTGAAATGGCTAAGTTTTTATCAAAAAGAATTGCACCTCCACCTATAAATATATAAGGACTTACAAATGATTTTGCCCCCAATAAATTGAATCTAAAATCAGCTAATAATGATGTAATGCCACTATTGAATGTTCCATTGGGGCCATTGTATCCTACTCTTCCTTTAGTTCCCGTCAGACTTACATCAATATGACTAGTTAGGTATCTCGAAAGGGAAATGCCTCCCAAATAGTTAAGGTCATTCAATGAAATATTACCCTTGTAAAAATCATTTCCTATACCTCCATTCAATTGTGAAAATCCTGCATGCAAACCTATATTCCACCTGTTTTCTTCGGTTTGTGCATTAATAACTGTTGTAAATGCTAAGCATATTAACAGCAAAACACTTTTCAAAGCCAAATTCTTTTTCATTTTTATAATTCTTTTACTTAGATACAAAGTTGGTTGCTTATGAAGGATAGATTATTACACAATTCAATCAACTAATTGTATGATTATTTCTTATTCGTATCCACTCTTAATTACCGTCAGAATCATTTTGAATCGGCCATCTGGACGAATGTGATTGGGAGTATGTGCTGGTATGATGATAGATTCCCCCGTCTTTAGAATGTGTAATTTATCTCCAATTACCAATTCAACCTTACCGTCAATTACTTGAGCAAATGTGTCAAACGGACTAGTCGTTTCAGTCAATCCTTCTCCTGTATCTACTGACATAACGCTAATATTACCTGTTGACTTTTTTAGGATTGTTTTGATGACTATTGAATTTGCTATGTATTCAATAATCTCAACGGTGATAAATGCTTTTTCTTTTTCCATTTCTATTGTTTCCATGATGATTAATTAAAGTTTGTCTATTACATTAACCTGCTACTTGAATAGTGTTAATTATATTTCATTTTTTGTGATTGATTTTTCACATGGCAAAGGTGGGGTGGGGTGAGGCGTAATTGTTATACAATTCAATTAGTTAATTGTAAGATTCCTAGTATTGGGGGAAACTGAGTTTTGTTGAGAATTAAGTAATAAGTTGATGGTTATGAATGAGAATTATAAATGATAATACTTAGTTCGAATAATTGTGGTTAATTTTTTAGATATGTAAAAACTATTTGTTCGACTTTAACCTACCCAAAATATACAATCGCTAAAGCTAAATTCGACTATTAAACAACAAGTATTTACACAACGCTTTTTTGTGATGAAGAAATAAATGAAAAGTTAGAAAAAAAATGTTAGTGAAAACGAAAAGATTAAGATTCCTTTCAAAGTTTCACAAAATTCAAACCATAAATTTCCATCTTTAAATATAGATTAAAATTTGCTTTTTTTAACTTCATTAATCTTCTTGATTCAATCTTTGTCCTATTTTTGGTTTACATCATTATTATTAAAACAACTAGATGAAAAATATATTTACTTTTAGGATACCCTTTTTTTACCTTCTAATCTTAATATGTATAACGATTTACAGTACTTTCCTCATTACATCTAGTTACTATAACATTCAAAAGTCATTATTGACAGAATCACTTGCTGAAGCTAATTTCAATGCAGGTACCTGCGAATATCAAACCAAAAGATTGGGGGGATATAACTATATAAAACCTCTTCTGTATGTAGATAAGAGTTGTGAAACGGGGGTCTTTATTCCTGTTAAACAAGAAGTTATTGCAATGATTGAGCAATTTAAGGGTCAAGGTAAATTAACAACTGCATCTGTATATTTAAGAGATTTTAATAAAGGGGATTATGTTTCAATCAATGAAAATACAACCTATAAACTTGGTTCTTTGATGAAAGTCCCACTGTTGATTACCTATCTTCATATAGACGAAGATAATGGAGGGGCACTTGAAAATGAACTATTATGTGGGCACACATACAAGCCTTTAGGTTTTGGAGATGACACGAATCACTTACTTACAGTTGGAAAAAAGTATAAGATAAAAGAGCTATTGGAATATATGATGATAAATGGGGACTACGATGCAACTAATTTATTAATAGAAAATATTGATGTAAATGCATTAAAGAAAACTTTTACCGATTTAGGTATTTCTGCACCTGAAAAACTATCAATGAATTATACAATCACTGCTAATGACTATTCTTTATTTATGCGAACCCTTTATAATGCAACGTATCTAACAATAAATAATTCTGAATATGCTACTGAACTAATGTCAAAAGCAAAAAAAACGGAGGTTACTGAAATGGGACTGCCTATTAATGCTAGAACTTCTCATAAAAAGGGCGAAATTATATCTGCAACAGAAAAGCAGTTGCATGAAACAGCAATCATTTATGTAAATAATTATCCATATTTAATCACAATAATGACAAAAGGTTCAGATCTCAATAATTTAAAAAAAGTAGTTAGTGAAATTTCTAGTTTAGTGTATAAAAAAATAGTTACCAAATCTTCTAATTCCTAACTATTTTTTTGATGGAATGAATCAGAAGTTATTATTTATGATGTTTTGATACTAAGTAAACAAGGGAAAAACTAGGAATAAATGGGTTTCCAATAGATTAATGAACTTCCATTTCACTAATTTAAATTTGTGGTTCTTTTGAAAAACTTAGTTTCCCTAGTATTAAACCCAATTTGAATCAATATAATTTTTGATTATTTATAAAATCTTTTAATGGGTTAATATTCTTCAATTATTAATTATTGTGGAAGGACTATTTATTATTATGGAGCCGCTACATAGTACTATACAACGACACTTTATTATTATTTAATAGCTCTATAGTAATATGGAGAGACTATTTATTACTATGTAGTCATTACATAGTAATATGTAACCATTATTTATTACTATGTAGTCATTAAATAGTAATAAATAATGCCTCCATAGTGATTAATAGTCCTTGTATAGTATTAAATAATGGGAGTAGTGACAGCAATTTATACTCAAAATAAATTGGTTGGAGAAAAATGAACGACTATCATACTATAAAATTAATGGAATCAATCATTTTAATAAAACGAATCCCAGATGCCGCAACATTCTTCGTTGCTACCGCAAACGTGTCGCTTGTGGATTCGTTACAGGATACCAAATATAATAAAATCTTTCTTGGTGAAAGTACTTTTAGTTCAAGTCCATTATTTGCCACAAGTCAATGACTTGCTGCAGCAAGACCCTAATTTCACGAGTGGTAGTGGGGGATATTTTGCAAGAAGGGTCTTTTGCAGAGCACTTCAGGCAGAGCAGAATCCACATCGAGGAGAGCAGAATGCACATCGTGGAGAGCGGGGAACGGTTAGGGGAGGCTACATTGGTCTCAAGGGATGTCGGGAAGCACTTCGAGGTGAGTGTTAAGCACTTA
>CANCKV010000006.1 GCA_947378615.1 Chitinophagaceae bacterium
AAGATTACAGAAAAACTGAAAAATATATTTCCAGATACCCAAATGTTTAAGATAGACTCCGCTCTAGTGGCTCCAGCGCATCGTAGAAGACTTTACTGGACTAATATCCCTAATGTGACTATACCTGAACCTAAAGGCAAAAGTTATCAGGATATAGTGGTAAATGGGTATGTAGATAAAGAGAAGGCGAATGTCCTACTCTCAACTGACGTAACTTTAACTATGGGTCTAAAAAGGTATTATAACATGAATATTGGAAATGTAATATTCAAGGATAAGAATTTTGCTGAATTACCTGTAGCGGAAAAGTTACAAAGGTATCCAGCAATATTGAGGGAAAGTGGATACAATAGTAAGAAGGGCTTCAAGTCATCTGATTATGATTTTGTAAATGCTTGCTATCGTTTACCATCTGTTTTAGAAAGGGAAAGGCTTATGACGATACCCGATGGGTACATTGGAAGTGTGCCTAATATTCCGAAATCAGAACAGAAGAAAATATTAGGACTTAGCTTTACTGTAGATGTGGTAGCCCATATATTGAGAAATTTAAAAGCAATCTAAAACCTAAAGTTAGCTTGGATTGAATGAATATTAAGGTGAATTTTTGAAATTAATTGAATGCTGTGTAACATAAATAGCGGAATCTTTACATTGAATAGCGCATTCCTTACATAAAATAGCGCAAAACTTACAGAAAAATAGAGTTTGTCAGTTGATAATCTGTTTGTAAAGGTGCTCGATACTATTAAATAGGGGTAGGTTACAACTATTTATAGTACGATATTAAACTATATAGCTCTATAATTATTTAGCAGAAAAATTTTAAAAAATAATTTTTCAGTAGCAGGCTTTCGATATTTTTTGTTTGAAAAATTATAGCGGAAAATTTACATCCACTCAACGGCTTGTTTTAGAGGGGGGCGGCAGGTGTCAGGGGATGGCGGGTAACAGGGGGCAGGGGCATTCACCAAAGGTTGAGCAATATCAAAAATTTCTTAGTTTAATATTGGTATATATACTTGTTATATATTGTATTTTATCTATTATTGAAACTTAGCATTAGACCATTTCTATTTAATATACTTTCACCAATGCTAACTTTCATTTTAGTGCTAAAATCGTTGTTTTTACAGCTAAAATGTAGGTTTTTAGTCAATTTCCCCTATTGTATTTCGGGAAAAATCAACTAATTAAAATTCTGTAAAGTTTAGGTAGAAAAATAGTCTATTTAGTTTGAAAATACTTTAAAATTTCACTTGACACTTGTTATTTATATTCGTATATTTGCATATATTACTAGTAATAGTGATGTCTGGGGGTGGAACTTAGCTAGTTCCGCCGCTGCTTCCCAGAGAAGCAGTGACTCCTATAATAAATCACGACCCAAGCGGCTGTGAACCGAATAAAGCAGCATTCAAGGTGAAAACCTATTTTATTGATGATTACATCAAGAACGACAAAACAGCATTATCAGTTGTAACTGATTTTAAAACTAACAAACTAATAATTAAAGGCAGTACTGGAATTGGTGGAACTTCCGCTATTTTATCAATTACTGACCAAACAATTATCGTTGTCAGCCCATTAGTTGGGATGATTGCCGATAAGGAAAGTCAATGTGATACGTATCATAATCTGTTCATTTATGAGAACAGTAAGCACTCTTGGAAAGATGTGAGTAAAAAGATACGCAATGAAGAACACTTTATCCTTAACACCACTCCAGACCAAATCATGGCATTGAAGAAATGTAACAGTGAGCTTTTCATTGAAGTTAAGAAGATTCCACTTTTTGTTGATGAAAGCCACATGGCAGCCGAAACCGATTACCGAAAATCGTTGGCTGAGTTCAATCATGAAGTGTTTACCAATTGGGAGAATCACTTTACCCTCAGTACTGCAACTCCAGTTCATAAGAATTTGGACATACCTAAGCACATCATCGAAAGATTAGAGGTAATTAGTATCAAGAGAAGAATCTCACCTACGAAGCCAATAACTATCTACAATCACAGAAATTATGAGCAATGGGTTCTGAATGAAATTGCGAATGGTAATAAAGTGGTGCTATTCTCTAATGATGAAAACGTCTATAAGCGTTTCTTCCTGAACCATGACTTAAACATTCAACCACTAGTTGGAAAACATCTTGAAAAGAAAATTGCCACTTTTATTGATTCAACTAATACGAACCTGACCAATAAGTTGGAGTTAGGAAAAGACTTATACATTTTATCTACCAAATTTCTTACGGGTTATGACATCACTTTTGACGCAAGTGTTGCTATATTAACCAATGAAAATACTCAAGTGGAAACAAGGTATGTAAATGATATAGTTCAAGCGTATGGTCGATTGAGAGGTAAGGTCTTAAATGCAGCAATTTTTTATAATAATTCAATAGAAGATATTCCATTCGATGAAGACCTTGTCATTAGCCAAATTAAAAATGACCTTGTTTTTCCATCTCAAGATACAATGACTGACGGAAAGGTCAATCATACGCTAGTTATAAATAAGCATTTACCCTCCATTCTAAGGCATCAAACTTATAGTTCTATAGAAATGCTTTCCGATAACTTAAAAGCCTTTGGATTCGCCCCTGTTAGTGAATATATCGAAGATGCTCGATTAACGCCAACAGGCATAAGTTTACCTGAAAAGATACAATGTCTTCTAACAATGGATGAATATGAATTATGTAGGTTTACTGAATTCGTGTTCATGAATATAGGTGGAAACAATCCAGATTACAATGGATTCAGTGAAAGGCTGGTAATGCTGTATGCTTGTGCTTATATTGCTAAGGAATGTGAAAATACTTGGCTGAATGATAAACTTTTGAATACTGACAGATACGAGGATTTAATTCAAATTCTAAAAACATTCATTGATGTAAATATTGCTACCGAACCACAGCAAACTCCTAATGAAAATATGAAAAGAGATATTTACCAGATGCTTGAAGAAAAGCCCTCACCATCAAGTGAGATGGATAAAATTTCGAAGTACCAAGTATCTGACAGGCTAAAAACACTTGCAATAAATGGTGGCGCAATTAGTCACAATTTTGCAGGTTCAAATCAAAATCAAACCTTTAGAAATGCCATAATATTGATTAACACCTTTCATGTTATTAATTTAGTTAAAAAAAATGAATTGGATGAAATTACACTCCAAAAGATGGAAATTGAAAACGTACTTAGTGTTAAGATAAAGGAACATTACTTGAAATGTATTGCTACCATTACAGAGCAACCAATTGAAACAGTAACAATGCAGATAGAAACAAGAGATATTTCATTGAATGATAAGATGTACAATAGAGCAATAAGGAGCTATTTTAAGCATACCTTTGAGAGAGTAGTATCCCAATTATCATTCATTCCTACCGATGAACAGAAAGAGATACTAAGTATCAGGTTAGACAAACAAATCAATTTATTAGGAAAATGGGATAACAATTTTGATATAAAATCTAAACTGAATCATATTGATTACAGCATGGAGAAACAGAAAGAATATCATAAATATTATTTATTAGGGATGGCATCCTTGATTGTAGCTGGTCACATGGCTGGCTTTAAGTACTCTCGGAAACATAATCGTGAGTATAATGTTGCGACAAAGGTTACGAAGTCACTTAGAAAATGTACACCATATAAGATGCTTGATTTGGACATAAGGAGTGCCAATGCCCAAATTGTGGATAGGATATTTGAAACAAATATTGGAATGGAAGTTTATCAAAATCTTATGCTAGCCAAAGGAATAAGTAGGGATAAAGCAAAAGTTCTGTATAATTCAACTCTAAATAATTATAAATTGTCGAAGACGAAAGCAAAGCAAGTATTTTTGGATTGTGGATACCCTGAACAAATTGCCAACAAAATTGCATCCAAAACCACTTCAGATAAGATTTACTTTGAGATGTGCCAAGCTGAGGAAAGAATAATTTCAGGCTACAGAGAAGCTATAAATCCTGAATATGCAATAAGATGTCACGATGGGTTATTAATGTTAGCAACACCGAATAATAGGAAAAAAGTTGTGGATATATTCGAAGACATACATTTTGGGATATGCCATTATTAAAATTAATTCTTGTGGCCTGACTGAATGAATAACTATTAGATGATGAAGGATTATGCACACAATAAGGTACATAACAATAAGCATATAAGACCAAAAAGGCCTCTTATATTCCACCCTAATGGCAAGGTAGTACAGAGCAGTACAGGGCAAATTTAAAGCTTAAATTGCGATTTAAAGGATACTTTAATTTGAAATAGAGATATTAATTTGTTGGATTAATCCCAATCTTCATCAAGTTCAAATAGTCCATCAAGTACATATTGGTTACAGGTCTAATGTCATCCCAAATATATTCAGGAATAGTTGTAAATCCTGAAACCAATACAACATCAAATTCACCTTTACTGACTTGAACAACTTGTAAGTGATGAATATATACAGGGTCATATTCATAAGGCAATTCCATTCCAATTAAGTACTGAAAAGAATTAAATAAATTTATGGCTTGAAGCTTAGTAAATCTTTTATCCTTGTTTCCCATAATGATTAAAATATTGAAAAATTAAATTCTGTGTACACATTTGTGTTTTTTTCGGTTAAGAATTTCGGCTCACTAGCTCACATCTGTGTGAAATTTTGTTATTATCGTTTTAAGTCGGCGAGAAAATTATCAATTCTTTGCAAGTAATATATCGTCAATATCGAAAAGTATCGGTAATCTTTTAATGAAAATCACGTCGAATAAGTCAATTTCAACCTGTCTATATTCAGGCTCTTGAGTTAATTCAGGCATCATTGGCGGAATAACAAAAGCCGCTTTAACCATGATTTTATAATCTGAATCCTTTACCAATGTTGGTTCGATGGAATGGACTACGGCATTATCATAGGGTGATAATTCTAATTTCTGCTCGATTAGGTATTGATAGGATTGAGCAATTTCTTCCGCTTTTTTCAGGTCTAATAATATGTTCATAAGATTTAATTTTATAGGTAATATGGATGAAATACTTAGGGTATTCATCATTATTTATGTCGTTAGTAAAAGCTTTTTCTTTTATAAAATACTTTACTACTATTAGAAAGTACATCAATTCGTAGTCTATTATCTTCAAGGTAATCAAATAAACTTAAATTGATTTCTCTTTAATATAAATATCGTGAGTTCTTGAAATCATTAATATATTTTCAATCAATTGATTATAAAAATGAATGTTTGTGAAATGTAAATTGATTCTTTGTTTCGATAATACATTATCAACGATGCAATTAGAAATGTCGATATTAAATAATCCCCTACATTCGCTAAAGAGCAGACGCAGAAGTAGGGTATGAAAACTAACTGGATTCTACAAACGTGCGTTTATTACAGATGACTGCAAGTTTAGTCTAAGTATTTATAGTGATACAGTGATAAAAAATTGTTTCTGAACTAATCAAAAAAAATAAAATGAGAAGACAAAATTTTCAAACAGTAAGTTGGTTTTATGATATTTATAAAAGAGAATTGTTAAATCTTGACCCACCATATCAAAGAAGAAGTGTATGGAATCAAGATTTTAAAGACTTTTTTATTGATACATTATTACTTAATTACCCAGCACCAGCACTTTTTATGTATGAAGAAATAAATCAAAATGGAGTTGCAAATTATAATGTAGTAGATGGCAAGCAAAGGTTATCTACAATCTTCGATTTTGTAGAAAATAAATTTCCAATTTCTGAAAAAGCTTCTTTAAACGAGTTAAGAGGAAAGTACTTTGATGAGATTGATAGAGACTTGAAAATTCGATTTTGGAATTATAGTTTCTTAGTCGAATATTTACCTACAAGTGATGAAAGCATAATAAATAACATCTTTGACAGAATAAATCGAAATGTTGCTAGATTAACATCTCAAGAATTAAGACATGCCAAATATTCTGGAGTCTTTATTATGACAGTAGAAGAGATAACGGACATAGTAAATGAAAAATTTAATAACACAATTCCTAGAATTGCTCAACAATCTAGAAAACAAATGAAGGATGTGGAATTATTTGCACAAATTTTATTAATGTTAGAAGAAGGACCTAAAAGTTATAATAGTGATGAATTAGATATTGCATTTAACAATAGAGATTCTGAATGGGCAGAAATGGAAACTGTAAAGTCTTTATTTTTAAGTACAATTGAAATATTGTCGCAAATACTTGCACTTGACACTGAAAATATTATAAAGTATTCTAGATTAACTAATCAGGCAGATTATTATTCATTAATTGGTGCACTTGGTGAAAACCTAAAGAATGGTATTAATATTTCTGCTGAAATCTATCTAGAAAAGTTGAAAGCATTTATTCTTTTAGTAGAAAGTGAAGAAGCTAGATTAAATAATCCTGAAATTGAATCATATTATCAAAATGCACGAGTTGCAACTAATAGGACTTCAGCAAGAAAAGACAGAGTAAGAATTCTGAAATCGTACATATCAAATTAATATGATTGTAGCACCACCAATTAAACAAGAATTCGAAAGGAAATATCCTTTTATTAAAATTCTACATGCAAATGTTAGAGATATTGTATTCAATTATTGCTCAAATAATGGATATGCTTTTATAGATAGAATTAAAACGTTAGACTCATTGTCTGAAAAAATTGAAACAGGTCGTTTCAAAAAGTGGTCAGACATTGAAGATTTTTACGCATGTACCATAATAATTGCCAATTTAAAACAAGAGGCTGAAATTTTGACATTTCTGAAATCATCATTCAAGCAAGTAGAATTAAAAAAGCGTGGCGGTACATTAAAGGCACCAGATGTTTTTAGATTTGATAATACGAGATTTATTGGAACGCTCAAGCAAAGTGGAGTAGAAACTGAAATATCTAAAATAAATTTTGAGATTCAAATTAAAACAGCGTTTGAGCACGCTTGGAGTGTTTCAACACACTCATTAGTATATAAGAGTAATGATATTGATTGGAAATTATTACGTATTGCAGCACAATTAAAGTCTTCAGTTGAACAACTTGATATGATTGTTAGTGGTGCTAAATCTTTGAACCCATATATAACTTTACACAATTGGCCTGAAATAAATATAAAAAAATTCATTCTTGAAAAAACAAATGAATTCTTATCTAATAAAAATGTTCCAGACGAATTAAAACCTAAAGATTCTTCAAGATTTTCAGAAAATCTATTTTCATTTTTTCGCCCATTAGTAAAGGATTCAAAAACTTATAATAAAGATTTGACTCGCTTCTTTGAAAAGGCACACGAATTTGCAAATTCTTTAGGTCAAGAAAAGTTTCCACGTTCAATTTCATTAATACAATATTTTATAGGAGTTGCAAATGAACTCGATTATAATTCAGAAATTGGAAAATATATACCTTTAATTACAATGGAAATGGAGACTATTTTCCCGAAAATAAAATCAATTAATACAAGATTTCTGATTTCTTAATAAGATTTTCATATCAGCAAACCTGTAGCCAACAAAAGTGTTTAGTAAAGTGCTTGCAGACGGAATAAATTCAGCAATTGTGCTTTCTTTTAGCAGTAGTTTCGGCAGACCTAACACTATGGGACAGTAGAGCAAGAATTGAGCAATAGAACAAGAATTAAGCAATTGACCATCGGCAGACGGAACATTCTTATCAAGCACTTCCCAAACTCAATCGTTGGCGGTAATTCTAACAAACTATATAATGGACACGAAATTCATTTGCAGCATACACGGATTAGAAATTAGTTCTGGACAGGTTAATTTGACAAGGTATGGATTACAAATAAATAATGATTCAGCTTTTATCGAAGAATTTTACATAGATGAAGTTAAGAAAATAGTAGGTATATCCCAATATGAGAACTCTATCCATTTGAGGAATTACCTCTGTAACGAGTTCGACGCACCTCCTGAGTTCAATGGAAAGCAAGCGGTATCTTATTTGCTTAAGACTTCTAAGTATCTAGCAAATGCTCTATGGCTTATTAAAGATAATTCGGCTCGATTTCAAACAGGACATCTTAGGAATATTAAGGGTATTCATTTAACAGTTGATTCAAATGTTATTGATGGGTTTTACTCCAACTGTCTTGGAGAAAGAGATATAATCAAATTTTCCCATGAAGAATTAGAACTTGCAGGCAAGTTTTTTGAATTCTTCTATGGTCTAGGATATAGGGAAAAAGAAAATACACAGTTTACAAGAACTCATTCAAATATGAACAGAGTTACAAGAGCTTATTATTTTCTGGATTCTGCTCGAACTGATTTTGACATTGGAACAAAGGTATCAATGTATTGTTCCGCTTTCGAATGTTTATTCTCAGTTGCGACAACTGAATTAAAGCATCGGTTGTCCGAAACCATTGCCTACTTTATTGGAAGTAACAAAGATGAAAAACGAAGGATATATGAACAAATGAAAACAATATATGATTTGCGTTCATCTATAACCCATGGTTCAGGTATAAATAAAAAAATGACTAATAATAATGCGGTAGAACTTAAAAAAATCGTAACAAATTGTGACGCAATTTTAAGGAGTTGCTTCTTCAAAATTGCTACAAATCAAGATATTATTGATTTATATCTGCGGAACATTAATGAAGAGATTTCAGGTGTTTTAACGGACCTTATTTTCCAATAAAACTGCCGCAAACATTAATGTTTATGAATGCCTTGCAGACTTTAAAGTCATATTATAATTATGGGTTCGATTATTTATTAGAAAATAATTTACTAACTTTAATACTGTTTATATAGCTTACATTCTCAACTCAATTCTACTTCCCCGTCAATCCATTAATGAACGTTTCAACAAATCCCACAATCTTTGCTAGTAACCTGTCGCCCGTCTTCTTACGTTCCAATATCGTTGGTTTAGCCCCTTCTATCAACTCCAATACATCATCCCTCAATGGCTGCCTTTCTGCGAATAGATAACTCTCAATCAACTTTTCTGTCTTATCTGCTTGTAGCTTTTCATCCTTTACCAAATCTTCAAAAGCCTTTTGTTGTTCCTGCGACCAATACTTTTCAAATTCGTCTTGAATGTCGGCACTGTCTTCTATCTCTGGTAGGTTCTCTTTAATGAATTTTTCTATCAGTTCCCTCTTGCTTCTAAGCGTCAATTCACTGCCCAATAAATTGAAAACCTCACTTTCATACTGTTTCTTATCATTATGGTCTTTCGATTTAAGCTTTACCAACAATTGAAGTATGTAGGCAACGTTAATTTCATCCCTATGAATTAGTTCTAGTTCAAAGTCAACATCGTTTAGTATTGATACTTTATCTTTTTTCTTTAATGAATCATCATGTATATCGAGATATTTACTTTTATAATCTTCAAAGGTTTGTTCTTCTATGTTTAGGTTCTCCCACTTGAAGTCGGCGAACGCTGCCATGATGTTTTTAATCCTTATCAGCTCTCGAAAAGCCTTTACAAACTCAAACTTAGCGTTTTCATCCGCCAATTCATTCACGCTGTCAACTGTCGGCGCAATACTCATTAGTTCCTTTACCCCTTCATTGAATTTCTTAACGTAATCTTCATAAGGTTTCATTATAATAACATCTATTGCATCCTTATTACTGAATAGCGTTATGGCATCATCGGTGGCTTTCTTTAGGTTTCGGAACACAACAATATTACCCTGTGACTTTTGTTCGTTTAATATCCTATTGGTTCTCGAATAGGCTTGTATCAATCCGTGATATTTAAGGTTCTTATCTACATATAATGTATTCAATTGCTTACTATCGAATCCTGTAAGAAACATATTTACCACCAGCAAAATATCTATCTGCTTTTCCTTTACCCGTTTCGAAATATCATTGTAATAGTTGTAAAATGACTCACTATCCTTAGTTGAATACTTAGTGCCAAACATTTGATTATAGTGGCTTATGTATTCGTCCAGCTTCTCCCTACTATGTTTGTTGATAGTGAATGTACCGTTATCGCTTATAGTTTCCTTGTTGTTGCCATAAGTTGTCTTAGGTTCTGCCACCATATCCAAATCATAGTTATCAAGCCCCAAATCGAAATTGACACCTGTTGCATCCGCATCATCTTCATTAGCTGCATAGCTGAATATGGTAGCTATCTTTAAGTTATGCTTACCCTCTAATTTCTTCTTATATAGCAAGTCATAATACTTTGTAAGGGAATCGACACTACTCACACAAAACATGCCTGTAAAGGTCTTATTATGGGTCTTTTTGGGGTGTTGGTGAATGATATAGTCCGCAATCTTTTCTAGTCGCAAAGGGCTATCCATCAACTCCTTAGTATCTATATCTTCTACTTCAATATCAATGTTAGTTTCACTTCCATCCTTTTGTCTGTACCGTCCAACATATTCAACCGAAAACTTCAAGACATTATCATCTTTAATTGCATCGGTAATAACGTATTTATGCAAGCACTCTCCAAACAATTCAGTTGTGGTACGCTTACCCAAATCGTTCTTTACTGCATTGTCGGCGAAAATCGGTGTACCAGTAAACCCAAACAATTGAATGTTATTGAAGAAAGCCTTTATCCTGTTATGGGTCTCCCCAAATTGCGAACGGTGGCACTCATCGAATATGAATACAATACGCTCGTTTTTAAGCTGTTGCATCCTTTCTAAATATTGCCCCTTGCTTATAGCAGTATTCAGTTTTTGGATAGTGGTAACTATCAGTTTAGTATCGTCCGAAAACTGTTTTACCAATGCCTTCGTGTTATCAGTACCATCAATACTACCTTCGCTAAAGCTGTTAAATTCCTTCGTTGTTTGATAGTCTAAGTCCTTTCTATCCACCACGAAAACCACCTTCTTAACTTGTGGCAAATTCATTAATATTTGGCTAGCTTTAAAGGATGTAAGCGTTTTACCACTTCCAGTGGTGTGCCATATATAACCGTTCTTATTGCTGTTTTTAACCCGTTCTATCAATGCTTCGACTGCATAGTACTGATACGGGCGCAACACCATCAAAACTTTATAGGCTTCACTTAGAACTATATACTTGCATATCATTTTAGATATGTGACAAGGTTCTAAGAGGTCGCTAGTAAAGCCATTGAGGATATTGGTCAACCTCTTATTCTCTTTATCCGTCCAGTAGAAAGTTTCCTTAAAGGATTGATTACGGTTGTTAGCGTAATATTTGGTATTAACACCGTTACTGATAATGAATATTTGAACGTATTGAAACAAGGCTGCATTTGCGCCAAACGAGTGCCGTTGATAACGGTTAATCTGGTTGAAGGCTTCTTTCAGTTCCAACCCCCTACGCTTCAATTCTATTTGTACCAACGGCAACCCATTTATCAATAAGGTAACATCGTAACGATTCTTATAAGTACCTTCAATGGTTACTTGATTAGTAACTTGAAACTCATTCTGGCACCAGTGTTCGCTATTGATAAACTCGAAATATAGGTTATCCCCGTTATCCCTTACAATGTGTTGTTTCTCTCTTAGTGTCTTCGCCTTTTCAAATACGCTACCCTTACTTAGTATATTCAGTATCCGTTCAAACTCATTTTTGGATAGGCTAATATTGTTATGTTTTTCAATTTGTCGTTTTAGGTTGCCTAACAAATCCTTTTCATCATTGATGGATACCAACTCATAACCCAACCTTTGCAGTTGCGCCACCAATTGTTCTTCTAGAATTAACTCTGGCTGTTTAGACATTATCTGATTCGTGTTTTTAATTGCTATTTCATTAAATCAATAAATTTTTGCCTACCAGTTCTATTGCCATAATTGGGTGAAGTCCTATTCCACCATGCACATGATGGATGTGGAACACTATCTATTATAATTTCTGAAAAAATACCTTCACAGTGTTCTTTTGTTCTTTGTGATAGAAAACTGTAATAGGCTTTTGAACTGGTAAATATTATCTTTTTGGGTCTAATAATTTCAACTACTCCCAATAGTGTTTTGTAAGCAATAACATTATCAGAATGAGAGTTAATAATACTTTCACCTTCATCAAATGCTGGTCTTTGGAAATAATTAGAAAAGGTTAGAAATTTAAAGGGGTATCTCTCACTTTTAAAAAAATCTATATTGTCTTTAAGACTAGACTTTATGTTATAAAATATTGTAAGTGGACTTTGAAAACCATATTCATCAATTTTTTCAGCTTTAGTTATTACCTTTCTGGTGTTGATATAACCACTAAGATAATCAGAAAAACCAGTAGAATCAAAGTTGTACCAGTCTTGTATTTGTTCTTTGGTCAATCCATCTCTATCAATATAGTGGCTTTCGCCTAAAATCAAAGTTTTTATATCACTACTACTCCAACTAATCCCTACAAATGGCAACATCTCTTTATAACGTTTGTAATTATCAATGTTATTCAATAATTCGTTATCAAATTCATTTGTTAATATATCGGTCATATCAAAGTTTTTCATACAAACATTTTTTGTAATAACCCTTTCTTCCATTGTTCGGTAAGGGTTATCTGGTTAGTAATATTGGTAATCTTTTCATCAATGGCTGAAAGGAAATTTGCTATTTTGGTTTGCTCTGCAATTGAAGGTATGGTTATTAATATCTCTGCTAATCTACCAGTGGATATACTTAATACTTTAGTTCCTTGTGCAATTTTCTTAATCTGTAATCGAGTGCTTTCAGTTTGCAATAGATAACCGCCAAACCCAATTTTCATTGTATTAGTATTTGGTCTTGCATGAAGAGTATGCAAGCCCGCTACCAACTTTTCAGCATTTATGTTTATAATTTCAATACTCTTACCAATATCTGCATAGTCTTCTGACGCATCTGCAATAACTAAATCACCTTCAGTTAAGTATTGATTAGGGTTAATTTTTTCGATATTGATATTATCATTTAAAAAAGGTACTTGTTCTTTGGTAATATCAAACAAGGTCTTGAACTTAGTATGAATATCACCATAATGAATATTCTTAACTAATCCATATTCATAATTTAAGTTTTCACGTGAATAAGAATTTGTAGAATTGAAAGTATAAACCTCCCCCAAACTCTTTTCCTCCCATTCAGGATATTCATTACCATCATCATCCTTAAACCGTAATTCTTGATTGAATATTTGTTGCATCACACCCTTTTTGTACTGCTCCAAAAGAGCTTTCTTTTGTTTCAATTGCTGCAACTTTTCATCAACCGCACTAAGAAATCCTGCAATCTTTTTTTGTTCAGGAAGGGTGGGGAAAGTAATCTGGATTCTATAAAAATCTGAATGGTTAAGGTCGGGTATTGTTGAAGTTCCTGCCATTTTTAAAATCAAGTTTTGTGTTTCTTGTAAATTTAAAAAGTAGTATAGAAAATCCTTGTTGATATAATCTGGATATGCTATTTTAAAAAAATTATTATGAAAAGCACCCTCAACATTAGTAACTACCATTCCTGTATTACCAGTTCTAGTCATTAAAATATCATCCTTATTACATAAAACAGATTTAGGTGGATTTTTAATGAAATATTTTTTATCTGACTTTTCTCTCAAAAACTCATTAGTAATATAGAAATAAGAATTTTCTACATATTCTAAATATCGTTCTGAAATTGCGATTTGTAACCCTTGATTTATTTTAACCACCTCCCCCAATTTCTTCAATTCCCATTCACCCTCAAATTCAGCAAACCGTAAAGTTGGTATATTCATAACTAATTCATTCATTATTTATACTTATTTTTTGATACAGATAGTACCAAACCATCATGTTATAACTATCTGTAGCATTGTTCTATCTCTTTGCACCAATGAGTTAACTCAATCCACCTGTGAGTTAACTCAATGCTCCAATGCTTTATCTCATTGACTCTTTGGTTTAAAACATTGGTACAATGAGTTAAAGCAATGCTTCCATGTTATATCTCTTTGCTCCATTGTTATAACTCATTGACTCTATGTTATAACTCATTGCTCTATTGATAACTAACATAGCAACTAGAACGGCGTTTCAATCCCTAATTCTTTACAATAACTAGCAATCACACTATCAGTTTGCTTCGCCTTTACTTGTAAGTCCTTTATCTGAACAGTCAATTGAGTTAAGTCTATACTGTCTTCTGCCTCAAACGTATCTACATAACGGGGGATGTTCAAGTTATAATCGTTCGCCGCAATTTCTTCTAATGTCGCCCGCTTGCTGTACTTAGGCTCTTCCAAACGGTTACGGTACGTATCAACAATCTTATCAACGTCCATATCCCTTAAATAATTCTGTTGCTTCGCCTTTTCAAAATGTTGGCTAGCATCTATAAATAACACATCATTAGGGGTCTCCCTACACTTTTTAAATACCAATATACAAGTTGGGATACTTGTACCATAAAAGATGTTAGCAGGCAGTCCAATAACTGCATCCAAATAATTACGGTCTTCTATCAAGTACCGTCTTATATGTTGTTCTGCACCACCCCTAAACAATACACCATGTGGCAACACAATTGCCATAATGCCATTTTCCGCTAGGTGGTGAATCTTATGTTGCACAAAGGCAAAGTCGGCTTTAGTACTAGGTGCTAGCCGCCCGTATTGGGAAAATCTGTCATCGGTGGTAAATAAAGGGCTAGCACTCCATTGTGCCGAAAACGGTGGATTAGCTACAATCGCTTCAAAAAGTAATCCCCTATGTGCAGGTCTCTCTAAAGTATCTTCCTGTTTCAAGTCAAATTTCAGATAATGCACCCCATGCAAAATCATATTCATACGGGCAAGGTTATAGGTAGTACGATTCAACTCCTGTCCGTATATCTTACCTATTTCCTTCACTTCTTTGTTTACTCTCAATAGCAAACTACCGCTACCCATTGTACCATCATACAGGCTTTTGAGTTTAGTCTTACCAGTAGTAACTATTCTTGCTAACACGGTACTTACTTGTTGTGGCGTATAGAACTCCCCCGCTTTCTTACCAGCCCCACTAGCGAATTGGGCTATCAAGTATTCGTACGCATCACCTAAAACGTCTATTTCAGTATCCTGTAATTGAAAATCTATTTTATCGAGGTGGGCTAATACTTTCGATATAATCTCATTCCTATCAGTGGGGGTCTTACCTAATTTGGTACTATTCAAATCCATATCCTCGAACAGATTATCGAAGTCGTCTTCGCTCTCTGTACCCATTGTGGAAAGTTGGATATTGATAAGAATCTTTTGTAGGTCTTCGATAATGAAATTGCTAACCCCTTCAATATCGCTGTTACCACGTTTAGCCACCTCGCTGAACAACTCGGAAGGCTTTAGGAAATAACCCAACTTTTCCAATGATTCAGCCTTTATCGCTTCAATGTACTCTTTGCCCGCATCGGTTGTTTCACTGATAGATTTAAACGAAATGCCATCTTCTTTAAGGATTGAATTAGCGTAACCATCCATTGTTTCGCTAAGGTATTTGTAGAAGATAAACCCTAAAATGTAATCCCTAAACTCGTCCGCCGACATTTTGCCCCTTAGTGTATTGGCAATGTTCCAGAGTTGTTGCTCCAACTGTTTCTTATGTTCTTCACTCATAGTACAATCTCATTATAAACCACAATAGTACTTTATAAATTGGCTTGTTGAATGTATGGGAAAAAATATTAGATAGAAAAGGGTATTGAACGTAATCGAAAATACGGGATTCTCAAATTTCAATGTTTGTTTCTTAATACTTATTTAAAAGGTGCATCTGTATCATCTATTATAAATTTTGAAAGGAAATCAGCACTAATATTATCATTCAAGAAAGTTTTAGCGGATATATTTAACAAATCAAATTGGTTCTTGCAATGTTTGTTATAAGACTGTTTAAAGTCTAATTTTTGTGAAGTTAAATTTTCTTTCAAATTATTTTCATTTTCAGACTTGGTAATGTTTAGTACTTTCCTCGATGGATTATTTATTAATGCTTGAGAAATTAAATTATTAATATAATCGTCTGCATAACTGTAT
This sequence comes from Chitinophagaceae bacterium, assembly GCA_947378615.1. Taxonomy (GTDB): domain Bacteria; phylum Bacteroidota; class Bacteroidia; order Chitinophagales; family Chitinophagaceae; genus Parasediminibacterium. Next base: position 15,978 of record CANCKV010000006.1, read on the forward strand.
CCAATTGTTACAATTAATTTGCAGTCTTGCGAAAGCAATGCGCCTCTAAATTCAGATGTAAAATATAAATAAGGGTCACTTGAACGTAATTTAGTATCAATACCAAAGATTAGTTCTGGATTTAAAACAGGATGATTACTGTACATCAATTTGCCTGTATGTTTATCAGAATACCAATTTATTGAGCCGTGAAGTTTGTATAACTTAAATAAATTATCGGCTTCAAAATTTGATTGTTGCCATTCAAAAGTTTTAGGGTCAAATCCTTGATTTACGTCATCCTCACCAATTACTTTTTCAAAACATTGGTCATAATTTAGAGAAAATATTTTCAACGGTTTTCCAATTTCATTAGATAATCTCTTAAATCCAGAATAATAGCTAGCTTTTTCTATTAGGTCTTTTGGGGTTACCCACTCATATAACTCCCTATTTATAAGCCTTTTTAATTCAGTAATTTTTTCAAAATTATCACCAGCAACTTCGGGTAATCTAATATTCCAACTACCAATAAATGGGTAAAATATATTCTTATCTCTTTGTTCTAGCTGCGCCATTACAATTAATAATTTTTCTATGTTGAAAGAAGATTCAAAATTGCCAAAAATTCCTTCAGAATATTCTATACTGCTTTTTAAGTAGAAGTATAAATCTTGATACTTCTTCCAATCGGGTTCGGCACTCAACTTGTCCTGTAATTTGCTAACCATTTCATTTGAAATAGGAATATCTGCTTCCTTACTGCAACCAGCACCGATTAAAAAGATTATATTATTTTCCTTAATTTCCATATATTATTTTATAAAAACCATGGTAAGTTGTTGGAGAATTGTGTTTTATCGAAATTTTTAAAATGTGAAAAAGCAGCAGTATAATCTGCGACAATTTTTGCATAGTAAATTGAAATGGGTGATTGCTTAGCATTAAACCCACGCCAATTTGCACCTGAAAGATTAATTGCGTCTTGTAGGTATTCTATATCATTACCAACTAACACATTTTCAGATTTTAAAAATTTTATGTGTATTGGGTTTCCAATTTTTTGAATCACATTTTCTTTACCTCGTATTAATCCATCAAACCATACTAAATATTCATCATTGGACAACTTAATGTATGTACTTTCATAAGGTACTAAAGTATTATGATTGCTATATCCAAAAAATTTATGATGCTGATTTATTTTTAGAACTTTGAACTCAATGTTTGATACCTTAGCCAATCCTGTTTGAATTGCTATTATTGCATCATTAGTAACTGATTCAGATATATGCAAGGCACATTTTTTATACTTTTTATAATCAGGACTATCAAACAATTCAATCAAATTTTCTGACAATTCTGCTAAAAACTCTTCTTTTGTTTGCTTCTCCGCAAGAATATGCAACTTTTTATAGAGACCCGAAGAATCTAAACATACTGAATATGAAAAATACTTGATGATATTCCCATCTTCATTTCTATCAAATGAGGACCCTATCCCAAGTATAAGACATTCATTTTGGGTTGGTTTGAGTAACCAAGGAATACCACCTAATTTCGCAAATATTTGAAGGGCAATATTGGATGTACTCCATTTTAGAGTATTGGCATTATTGGTTAAATCATCTCTTAATACTTGTAAAGGAATATTATTCTTTGTAAGTTGAAATTTAAGGTTATAGTATGGTGAATTTTCAACAGAAATTTCATCAAACCTATTGGGTTCTAAGAAAATTGCAATAACTTTTGAATTGAAATTATCATATTTAAGTTTTATTACTTCTTTAGCTGCATCTAAAATACTTTCATTATCATATCCTTTCAAAACGACTCTCTTTATGAGTTCAGTTTTAAATGGAAGATTGAAAAACTGCATCATTCCAGGAAAGGTGCCAGGATTACTCTTACCAACTAGACTTAAAAAAAGGTTATTTGCAAATGATTTATATTTTTCCTCAAAAATAAATATGTACTGTACTTCTAATGATATTTCTTGAAAAGCACCATACTTTCTTATTCCATTAAACTGATTAAAATCTGTTTGATTGCCTTTAAATCTATAAACCTTTTTCTCCAAGGACTCACTAAAAACCGTTGTCAGTTGTCCAGAAATTTCAAACTTGTTATCGCCTAAATTAAAAGAGTTTATATTATTGAATATTCCATTCAAAAAAGAGGCTATTTTATGATAATTATCGGAATAAAAATTTCTATTTGACCTTCCGTCAGTTCCTAAAGATAGACTAAGTTTTAAGATTTCTTTATCAAGCTTCTCCCCATCATTTACCTTGAAATAAAAATCAATTAAAAATCCAAATTTTTTTTGAACTTTCAGATAATAACAGTTTAAACTAATTTTTTCAACGCCTCTAATATGTTTTTTTAAATTAAATTCAATACACCTATCATAAAACCTTTTTCCCTTAAAATATTCAATATTTTTAAGTTCCAATGAATTTATAAAGTAATAATATAAAATCTTTAATGTCAAGTCTAAATTTGTGTCATGTGAGCAAATAAACTCTATGTATCCGTCACGTTTCTCAAACGACACGTTATAATTTTTGTATAAATCGTCTCCCAAATTTTCAGGCAGTCTGTACTTAAATACTTCATGAGATATTTCCTCTTTTAGATATTCTTTCCTGTAAATAGTAAAATGGAAAAATTGTTTGTCAAGT
>CANCKV010000007.1 GCA_947378615.1 Chitinophagaceae bacterium
ACTTTCAGGAAGTTGATTTAACTAAATTTATTTTTCAAAAACTGTTATTTGATAATTTCTACCATCTTGATATTGAGCTCCATTTTGCCTCCATCAACCATTAAAATATCTGTTTCCGATTCTGTGTAATTCGTCAAATTGGCCAAAATAGTCAAATCACCATTCAGCGTGGTGTTGATGGTATATTTTCCTTCCACATCGGTGATGAATTTTGTACCTACTCCTTCCAAATGAAGGACAACTTTTGGAATAGGTAACCCCGTAACACTATCTGTCACGATGCCTGTGACAAAAGCAGGTAAACCCTGACTCCTATATTTTACACCAAACAACCGACTTGCCGCCCTCATTGCCGATGCATTCAACTCGCTATGGAAAGTCTCTACTTCGTTCCATACTCGAACAATGATTTTATTGACTCCTGCTTTAAGACCTTTTCTTGCGGCTTCTGCTTTAAGAACGACCAATTTAGAATCAGCAAAATTTGATATTTCTGTTTTACAAGCATTGAAAACAACTGTATATTCAGCAATAGTTGGAAATGCCATTGCAATGCCACCTGCTAATACTCTTTTGGCATCACCATCTATAACTTGTTGTCCACAAAGTATCAACTCAGCATCAGTATTGATGACGGGTTGTCTATCATTGTTAATATCAATATCATAATAGGCACGATCAGCACGAGGAATAAGTCCTAATTCGATACCACAATTTAAAACAGTGTAATAACAACCGAAGAAAATGTGAAATTTTGCTCTTCCTGCTAATGCAGCTGCAGATGCTGTTCTTTGTACTTGTTTGGAATCAATAACCAAAGTCATTGCTGCATCAAAATTTGTATTTTCTGATTTCAGTCTTGTAGTAGTATCTGCACTTAAAACATTGGTAGTTTTTTTGGCTTCTGACACTGCTGTGTTAAGGGCTTTTTGACAAGCACTATTGGATTGGGGTAATTCTCTTGAAATAGACATGACGATAAAATTAAAAATTAAATAATGTTGTTAAAAAAATAGAAAAATCATCCGATTATTCCTTGTTATTTTTTAAATTCTCCATTAATTTAATGATAACCTTATAATCACTTGCTTTTGAAAGCAGGTAAATATACAACTTTGACAATAGCAGCCACTTTTATTTTAAATTCCCAAATTATTTAATTTCACAATGGCGACATATTTTACAAAAGAAGCCACTCCTGAGACCACAACGGGTCCTTGTTTTATAAATGTAGTCACTCCCTAGACCACAACGGGTCTTTGTTTTATAAATGTAGTCACTCCCTAGACCACAGAGGAGGTATCTTTTGTAAAACAAGTCAATCCCTAGACCACAGAGGTACTATCTTTTATAAAAGAAGTCACCTCTGTGGTCTAGGATGTGACATAATTCATAAAGTATTTACTAGAATTGGCAAAAAATAAGAATTTTCAGCGTTTATAACTTAGTAGAGGTAAGAAAACAAAAGGCTTATAAGTGATTACTTTTTATACGATTTAATTCTAAATATTTCCATATTAGGTTATTAATAGGAAAAGTAATTTCTATTTTATTAAATAATACAAGTAGGAAAATCCTAAAAGTTCCTTTGTATAAGAAAAAAATAATGGATTAACTCTTCAAGGTTTTACCGCAATGTAAACTTAAGAATAACAAAGAACACTAGGATTTCCATTAAATATTGGGCAAGTAATTGCTTAGATGTAGTCTAATCCTTGTTTAATTTGTATAAGACTTGGTGACAGTTGAATTATAAATGGCTAAGTATAAATAATAATAATTAACAATTAAAATGAGAAAAATGAGAAAATTAACGATTGCAGTTGCTCTTTTTGCAACAAATGCCTTAGTGATGAATGCCTATGCAAATTCAGGTAATGAGCCTATTGTTTCACCAATAAAGGGAAGCATCTACAAAATAGGCGATTTTTTACCTGCAACCAATCTGAATAATCCTCAACAAGGCATCCCTTATAAGTACTACCAATTTAAAGATGAGTTGACGAGTGTGGATTCAATTGCAAAATTGGCAACTGTTTCAAGTGGAATTGCCTCGATAATTGATTTAACCAAAACTACACGTGAAGAAAACTATGCATTTATTTTTGAGGGATATGTAAAAGTTCCAAGTAATGATAGTTATGTATTCTCAATCAATTCGGATGATGGAAGTAAATTAGTGATAGATGATAAGGTGGAAATTTTGAATGACGGATACCATGCTGAAGAAGAGGTTGAGAAAGAAGTAAAATTAGCAGCAGGATTTCATAAAATTAAGGTATTCTTTTGGCAAGGTGGGGCAGAATATGCTTTAAGTGTTTCATGGAAAAGTAATTCTATCCCTAAAACATCACTTCCTGCATCCGTTTTATTTTATGATAAAAAATAAACTCAATCAAACTAAACTCTATTTTACATTTCTGATGGATGAAAACATATCGATTGTTCAAATAAAAGAATTATGACGAATAAAGTAAAAGGATTATTGAATCTGATGACAATTTTAGTTGGAATTGCTATTTTAACTAGCGTTTCTTTCGCTCAAGGAGCACCAATTAAGAAAAAAGAAGTTTTAAAAATCATGGAGAGAGTTGCCGATTGGCAATTACAATCAATGCGTGAAAAGAAACCTTGGAACCTAGGGAATTGGGAATATGCAGTTGGTTATACGGGTATTTATGAACTAAGTAAGATGAGCAAAAGTTATCGGGATAACTTAATCGAAATAGGAGAAAAACTTAATTGGAAAACAGGTCGTGACCGTTTTCACGCTGACGATTATTGTATAGGGCAGCTATATTCTTTGTTATATATGCAGCAAAAGGACGAAAAGTTTATTGCGAATTTTAAGGGACTTGCTGATAGCATCGTAACGATGCCACATACCGAAAGTTTAGCTTGGAAAAACAAAATCGCTTCAAGAGAATGGGCATGGTGTGATGCATTATTTATGGGGCCACCTGCATTGGGATATTTATCTACAGCAACAGGTGATATGAAATATCTTGACATGGCAACTAAATTGTGGTGGAAAACAACTGATTACCTGTACGATACATCAGAACATCTTTATTTTAGGGATCAAAGTAATTTTAAGAAAAGAGAACAGAATGGGGCTAAAGTGTTTTGGAGTAGGGGCAATGGTTGGGTAATCGCAGGACTAGTAAGATTATTACAAAATATGCCTGCTAATTATGAAGGACGTCAACGATTTGAACAATTGCTAAAGGAATATTCTGTTCGAATTATACAATTGCAACAGGAAGATGGCACATGGCATTCGTCCTTGCTTGCCCCAAATATTTACCCAAATAAAGAATCGAGTGGAACGGGATTGATATGTTATGCCTTGATGTGGGGGGTAAATAATGGTCAATTGGATGCAAAAACTTATTTGCCTGTGATTTATAAATCATGGACTGCCTTAACAACTTGTGTGGGTGAAACTGGCAAGTTAGGCTATGTGCAACAGGTGGCAGATTCGCCAGGAGCAGTTGATGAAAATAGTACCAAAGTATATGGTGTTGGTGCATTCCTACTTGCAGGTAGTGAGATATACAAATATTTGGAAAAGCACAAAAAATTTGCCTTTTAGATTTCAATAACTGATTGAAGGATTGGATAGGAACTTTTATTTATAAATAAACGACTTATCTCTCAAGATGGATAATATTTGGAGTATAGTACCCTTTTTTTGAATTCTAGTTAGGAACAGGGTGTATAACATTTTTTTGCTTAAAGAGGTTCGTGGAGACACGAACCTTGGCATACTGCCTAGTTTCGTGTCCTCACGAAACAAAAAAAATGTTATCCGCCCTTAGGTACATTAAATAAAAAAAAGGAATATTGTAAACATTATTTGGGGGGAAGTTATCAACCAAAATATTTAAAGAAAGTTCTTATATAGGTAGAAGCATATTTTTATAGATTTCCTAGAAAAATAATTTATTTAATCAGTAGAATTTTAAATTTCTTTCTTTTATTCAATAAACATGTTAATAATGGAAAAAGAATTCATATACAACTTTGAAAGTTTACTTTTTGATAAGTCTTTCAGGAGATGGATTTTCTTGAAGGGGTCTGATGAGGAAATTGTATTTTGGGAAACTTGGAAGAATAAGAGCAACAATAATAATGAGCTATGTAACGAAGCTAAAGCAGTTTTATTTGCCATTAATTTATCTGGAAAATATTTATCGGACGATGAAATTGATTATGAAGTAAAGAAAGTGCTTAATAAAGTTGAATCTACAAAAGAAAGTACCCTTCAAATTTTTATTAATCAGATATCAGAACTGATACCATCAAAGAAACAATTTGCTTTTGCATTTTCAATCATTTTGTTAATCGGCATATTTGGATTGAACTACAAAAAGTTTTTTCCAGACAACGTAGATAATATTTATTCACGTTTAATGTTATCAGACAAAAAAAATGTAATTAAATACACGAGTCAAAGTGATTCTTCAAAATATGTTTTGCCAGATGGTAGTACAGTAATTCTAAGTAAGAATACCACACTTAGTTTTTTTTATAGGGCAGATAGTGGTTTTTTAAGAAGAGAAGCTATATTATCGGGTGAGGCATTTTTTGATATTTCCAAGAATCCAAAACAACCATTTATCGTTTATACACCTCGATTAACCACGAAGGTATTAGGGACTTCATTTACGATTACTTCTTATCCAAACACAAAATCTTCGACAGTTCAATTGCTTACAGGCAAGATTTCTGTTTATAAGAATGAAGATTTGGATAAATCTTTTGCTAATCCTGAAAATTGGGGAGGTGTAGTATTAGTTCCTAATCAAATGGTAACTTATAATGACGAGAATAGGACACTTTCAAGGTCTTTAATCAACAATCCGATAGTATTATCAAAAGAAAGTGACTTATTTACTTTTTCAAGTACGCCCGTGTCCAATGTTTTCGATACTTTGTCTAAATGCTATAATATTAATATCATTTATGATGAAAATATTTTTAATAACTGTACACTTACGGTAAGTTTAGGTGGAGAGTCATTTTTTCAAAAACTACAAGTTATTTGTAAGTCAACTCAATCTAAGTACGAAATAATTGATGGGAATGTGATCATTTCTAAAGATTATGGTCAACATTTTTGATTGTAATCAACGTCAAAGTTTAAGTTGTGTATTTTTGGTTTTTTAATTAGTTTGCCATAATGAAATGTAAATTATCTTGTTTTCATCGCTTATTAAATAGTTGTTCACCAATCTTGGGCATAAAATGTTTCTCAAGTGTTCAGCTATTTTTACCTTTAATGATAATTATTCTCTCTTGTTTAGATATAAGCACTACTTATGGGCAGGATATTTTAGCTAAAAAGATATCAGTAAATATTCAAAATCTGCCTCTAGACAAAGCTATTAAACAACTAGAAACAACGAATGGAGTTAGATTTTCTTATAGTCCTACTATCATTGATCGGGAAAAGAAAATAAATATTAAACTCGATAACAAGCCACTGTCAGAAATACTTGACCAACTTTTCACTCCTATAGGTATCAAGTTTGAGTTATTAAATAATTATATAGTTCTTAGTAATAACTTACCTCCAAATGATGGAAAAAAAAAACAACAAAATCAAAGCACGTCATCAGCCATCCAAAATGAAGTTTCAACTGTAACCAAAAAACAAAATCAATCACAGGGACGCGTCATTAATGATAAGGGATTGCCGTTAGTAGGAGCCTATGTTAAGGTTATTTCTACGGTAAAAACAACTACAACTGATGCAAAGGGTAATTTTTTTATAGATATACCGGGCGAATCAGCCACAGTTTCATTTAATTATGTTGGATGTAAGGAATATAGAATGAAAATTGAGCCGGGAAAATCTTACACCGTTACCTTATCTGAAATTCCAACTGATTTAACGGATGTAATTGTGGTAGCTTATGGTACTCAAAGCAAAAAACAATCATCCTCAGCAATCAGTTCAACTAAAGGAAGTGAGTTATTAGAATCACCTACAGCAGATTTAACAAACGCTTTAACGGGCAGGGTAACAGGAATAACGACTGTTCAACAAAGCGGCAAACCCGGAGATAGTCAAGCAGATATCTATATAAGAGGTCAGGTATCGGCTTCGGCTACCCCATTATATATTGTTGATGGGATTGAAAGAGTTGAATTTGGGAATATTGATCCGAATGAAATCGAATCTATTTCAATATTAAAGGATGCAGGAGCAACAGCTGTTTTTGGTTTAAAAGGTGCAAATGGAGTTGTATTAATCACTACTAAACAAGGCAAGAGTGGAACTACAACAATGTCATATTCAGGGAATACAGGAATTACACAATTTGGTGGCATTGCAAAAGTTTTAGATGCATATCCAAGTGCAACTTTACAATCTGAAGCGCAAATGAACATTGGTCAGACCCCTCGCTTTTCAGCAACCGATCTTGAAATTTTCAAAAGTGGAAATGGAAACCCGCTCTTATACCCAAATTCCAATTGGTTTCACATTATTACCAAACCAAACGCTATTCAGAATCAGCATAATTTCAATGTAAGTGGTGGTAATGATCAGGCAAGATATTTTGTATCGGCAGGCTATCTTTATGCTGACGGTCAAATGAAAGAATACCAATCCTCTCAGGGTTATAAGGTAAATATTGATTTTACCCGATTTAATTTCAGATCCAATATTGATTTAAAATTAACGAATACAACCAATTTCGCTATCAGGACTGCTGGAAGGCTCGAGCAAAGATATTCTCCAATTACTATAAATTACGGTTCTGATAATCAGCAAAAATATAATTATGCATGGGAAGGGTTAATGACAAAAGTTTTTAGACTACCCTCTTGGCTATATCCATTCTACCCTGAATATACCAACTCAAGCGACCCTGCAATTCAGGCCCTCGATGCAAAATATAATCATATCGAAGATTACTCTAATTATATAATCAACTCTTTTAACCCCTATGCTATTGAAACACAAGCTGGATTTATAAAATGGAATAAAAATATTATTGAAAATATATTTGTACTCGACCAAAATCTTAGTTGGTTGACAAGTGGGTTAAAGGCAAAACTAACCTTTGGTTATGATGCAAACTTCGATGCAGCTTCTTCACAAATTGGCTCTTACAAAGCATGGGGAATTGATACTGCAAAATTAACTTTGGTTCCCTCACCTGTATCACCAAACAATGTTGATGCACCTTTAGGTGGAATTGGTGTGACACAAGAAGGCTTTAATAAAACCAATATCCAATTACAAATTGATTACTCAAAAAGAATTGGGAACCTGCATTCTATTAGTGCAGTATTGGTTGGACAAAGAGAATTACAACAATTAAGGGGTGGGCAAGCCCCTTCAGCCAATCAAGGTTTGATTGGTAGAATATCTTACAACTATATAAGACGCTATTTTCTTGAAACAAGTGCCTCTTATAGTGGTTCAGAAAACTATCCATCTGCCCATAGATATGGAATATTCCCGTCTGTTTCAGTTGGTTGGATTATTAGCGAAGAAAAGTTTTTTCATAAAAACAATTGGGTAAGTTATCTTAAAATTCGTTCATCCATGGGTTTAGTAGGCATACCTAGTCCCTCGACAGGAAGATTTGCTTATCTAAGCAATTATAATTGGGGTGGTGGTGTTTATTTTGGAACAAACACGCTCAATCCTGTTACTACTCAAAGCAGTTTTGGTAACCCAGATGTTACATGGGAGACTTCTAGAAAACGGAATATTGGACTTGATGCTACGTTTATAAAAAATAAATTATCATTTACTATCGACTTGTTTGACGATTTACGTTATAATATATTATCTACAAGAGTTAATACAGCATCTACATTATATGGGACTACACAACCTCCAACTAACTACGGGAGAAATTTCAATAGTGGATTTGAAGTGAGCATGAATTATAACGATAATTGGCAAAACAAGATTTTGTATGGCATTAACTTTAATTTTAGTTATGCACGTAATAAGATTTTAATAACAGATGACGCACCCGGAATGCCAAATTATCAAAAGAAAACTGGAAATAAAATTGGGCAATATTATGGATATAAAACACAAGGATTTTATCACGACCAAGCAGATATAGCTAAAAGCCCTATAAACAATGTTACTTCTGCCGTTTCTATTCCAGGTGACTTAAAATATCAAGATCTAAATGGAGATGGTATTATTAATAGCCTTGATATGGCCCCAATTGGATATTCAAGATTACCCGAAATCACCTATAGTATTTCACCAAAAATTACCTATAAAAGATTCACTTTAAATATTATGTTACAAGGTACTGCACATGTAAGCAGTGATGTAATGTTCGTGGATAATTACTACGAGCACATGTTAGGAAGGTGGACTCCTGCAACCGCTAATCAAGCAACATGGCCTGTGTTACGTCCTCCATATTCTTCAATTCCCAACCCTAATATCGTTTTAAATGACTTTATGTTACAAAATAGTGCCTATTTAAAATTAAGAAATGTGCAAATTAATTACAACCTTCCACCATCAATTATTCATCGTTTGCATATAAAATCATGTATGGTATATGTAAATGGGCAAAATTTAAAAACATGGACCAAGTTTATGTACTTGGATCCAGAAAACTATTCAAAACTACCAAGTGGTTACGGAGCATCTAGCAGTTCTACTTATCCTGTTTTGAGAGTATTTAATTTGGGAGCTAATATTCAGTTTTAAAATTATGAAAAAGAAAAAAGTACTTACATATTTATTATTGGTTTTATGCTTTTCTTGCAAAAAGGACTTTCTTCAGAAAGATACTGGAGTGGAACTAAGCAATGACGACGTTTTCACATCATATAGCTATACTCTAGGTTGGGCGGATAATTCATATAGTTTTCTAATAAATGATTATGCGTATTTTAACGGTGCCACTGGAAATACTGCAGAACTTTCAGACGAAGCGGTAGATGCAAGTAACGGTCAAGTTTCTCTTGTAAATAAAGGACTCATGATGGATCCTAATGCAGGAGATGTGGCGAGTATTTACTCTAAAATGTATCGAGGCATTTACAATGTAAATACATTCTTAGCAAATTATCAACGAGTCCCCTCTGCAGCCTCAGGAGGACTTGATGTTTTAAAAGCAGAGCAGTTTTTTCTTCGGTCATTCTTTTATTTTGAACTTTGGAAAAGATGGGGTGATGTGATTATTGTTGACCATCCACTTGGACTATTCGAGAATCAGGATTTACCAAGAAAAGATAAGTCGGAAGTACTCAATTTTATTCTTACTGATTTGGATTCTTCCATTGACATATTCACACGAAAAAATATGCTTACCCGGACTAGCAGTGCCTACGGAAGAGCATCTCTAACCACAGCTAAAGCACTGAAAACAAGAGTTTTGTTATATGCTGCAAGTCCTAGATTTAACTTATCAAATGATGCTGCATTATGGCAGGTTGCTGCAGATGAAGCAGCTTCACTAATAAGTTTAAGTGATTCAAAAAGCTTATTTTCATTAGAACCCAAATACAGTAATTTACTCACTACTCCACAATCGACTGAATATATTATGATTCAAGCTAGACCTGCTAGACCATGGTCTAATGGCAGTTTTGTCTATAGTTTTATTGTCCCATCTAGTTCAGGAGGCTTTGGCACTTTTAATCCTACAGAAAACCATGCAGAATTATATGAAATGTCTAATGGAATGCCTATTACTAATCCATTGTCAGGATATGATTCAGCAAATCCATATTTGAATAGAGATTCAAGATTTTATAGCAATCTTATTTATAACGGAATGACATGGCAAAAAAGAACCATTTCCATGGTTGATGCTAGTTCAGGAACTGATTATAATTCTGCCAATAATTTCACAACAAGAACAGGATACTATTGCAGAAAGTTTTGGCCTGAAGTGTATAAGTCAGGAAGTACAGGAACATCAATAATCAATTATGTATATTTTAGATATGGTGAGCTTTTGCTTAATTACGCAGAGGCACTAAATGAGGCACAAGGTCCAACATTTGAAGTATATAATGCAATGAATCAAATACGTTCAAGAGCCAAAATGCCTGATTTACCTGCAGGATTAAGTCAAGACTCCATGCGTACAAGAATTCACAATGAGCGAGCAGTAGAGCTTGCTTTTGAGGAACATAGATGGTGGGATATATTGCGGTGGAAACAAGGCCCTCAATTGGTTGCTCAGCCAATGAAAAAAATGACTGTTTCTAATCCACAAGCTCCCTATGGATATTCAATTGTAAATTTGCCTGTTCAGTATCAAAAGGTTTTTTATGATAAAATGTATTTCTATCCAATTCCTAAAGCTGAAATGCAAAAATCGAATGGCATTTTACAACAGACACAAGGGTGGTAATGAAGGAGGATTTATGAACATTTAAAAAAATGAAATGAAGTCAAATTTATATTATATAGTTTTTTTTGTGATATTATCGCTTTTTGAGATGCATAATAATACTGCATTTTGTCAGCAAAAGAATAAAGAAAAACTAATGACAGTTACTGGGAGAATTGTTAATAACGGCATTCCTGTTGAAAGAGTAAAAGTATCAATACTTGGAAAGGATATTGTAACTTATACAAATAGTACAGGTTATTTTGTATTAAATTGCGTGCGAGGTTCTACAATAATTTTATCAAAAAATGACTATAATGATGTAATACTGAATACTACTGCTAATATGGGAGATATACAATTCTCTCCTACACTTATCAATGGAGGTACTGAAGACGTCATCATTCTTCCTTATGGTGAAAAAACACGTAGAAATATTACTGGTTTTGTATCATCTGTTAAAGCAAGTTCGTTAGTACAAGTTCCAATGGAAAGTGTAAATAATTATTTAGCAGGAAAAATATCTGGCTTATATATTCAACAAACTGGCACTACTCCTGGCAATGAAATATCTACTATGCAAATTCGTGGACAATCCACATTTAATTCAACAAATGCTCCAATTGCAATTGTTGACGGTGCTACTAGGGAATTTCAGGATATTGATGTGAATGAAATAGAGAGTATATCAATATTAAAAGATGCCACATCATTAGGATGGTATGGGCTTAAAGGAGGTAATGGCGTAATGGTTATCACAACAAAAAGAGGAAGTATTCAAAAAATGTCGGTACAACTAGATGTACAAACAGGCTTTCAAATACCTATTAACCTTATCAAACCATTAAATTCGTACAATTATGCAATTCTTTATGACTCAGCTAATAGTAACGATGGTGCAAAACTCTTATACCCACAATCGACAATCAATGGCTATTTAAATGATTCAGATCATTATCGTTTTCCAAATAATAATTTCAAGGATACATTTTTCAAACCGTTAGCTTTTACACAACGATATGTATTGTCTGTAAAAGGGGGAAATGCTAAATTTAAATATTTAGCATTAATGGGATTTTATAATCAAGATGGTCTATTAAATCATACAATAACTGAAAATTATAATTCGAATGTCAGATTTAACAGACTTAATTTCCGAGTAAACTTAGATTTTGAAATAAACCCTAATTTAATTGCAAGTTTGGATGTTGGTGGAAGAAGTGAGAATCGCACACAACCTGGTTCAAATAACTTAGCGGCTGTATTAAAAATTATTGATAGCACAGCACCAAATGCCTATGCAATCACTAATCCTAATGGTACTTACGGAGGAAGTTCCTCCTTTCAATCGAATCCTTATGCACTTTTAATGGGAAATGGAGTAACCAATAAACTGACACAGGTAATGTCCTCGACAATGAGATTGCGTCAAAAACTTGACTATGTATTAGAAGGTCTTTCTGCAAATTTATTAGTTACTTATGATGCTCAAGGGATTTGGCAAAATGGATTTCAAGAACAACAAACCACACATACCATTACTGGAAGTAGTTTTGGTTCAGTTTTGCCCCTCTCCTACCGTTCAAGTGGCTATAGTTCTACTTTCAGTAGAAACGAATTTTGGATGGGATTAGATTATAACCGAATTTTCAAAAATAATCATCGTGTTGATGCAAGTTTTCGGTTTCAAAGATCACAGTTGAATTTACCTACAAATTTGCCATATAGATTAGAGCAATTTGTAGGTAAAGTTGATTATGCTTACAAGAATAAATATTACGCAACTTTTGTTAGCAGCTATTCTGGTTCTGAAAACTTTTCACCATCAAACCGATATGGATTTTTCCCATCTTTTGGATTAGGCTGGATTTTAACTGAAGAAAAATTCTTTAAACCAACCAAATTACTTAATTATGTCAAAATTCATAGTAGTTATGGTAAAATTGGTAATGATGCGATTGGCACTTCAAGATTTCCGTTTAACAACTATTATAGCTCATCTTCAGGATATGCGTTTGGAACCGGGTATTCAAACTCTCTAGGTGTTGCTGAATTGAATATTGCCAATCCCAATATAACTTGGGAAAATATTTATCAAACTAATGTTGGGCTTGAAATTATGTTGCTAAAAAAATCACTTGATATTGAAGTGAATTATTTCTCTGATACTAGAAAAAACATATTGACCAACAGTATTTTACCCGATTTACTTGGACAATCTGCAGGATTGACAAATAGCGGAACTGTAAGTAGTAAAGGATTCGAGGTTTCTTTCAGTTACAATAAAAAAATTGGCGCCGTTCGATTAGGCGTATTAGGCAACTACACATTAGCCATCAATAAAATTGAATATATTAATGAAGGTACTATACCGAAATTACAAAGTCAAATTGGTCATGTTGTAGGAACACCTATTAATTTCACGAGTCGTTTGATGTACTTGAATGATGGTTTATTTAGGGATTCAACTCAATTGGCAGCAGGACCAAAAACTACCTATATTTTGAAACCTGGAGATATACGATACAAGGATATGAATGGTGATGGAAGAATTGATGAGATGGATCAGGTGATGACTAATTATACAGATATACCCAAATCTTATTTCGGCTTTGGATTTAACTTAGGTTACAAAAGATTTGATTTTTCAACTCAGTTTCAAGGAGCCTTAGGAAGAACAATTGATATTAGTACAACTGTTAATTCTGGACCCTATAATTTAAATAAATTTTCTTTTGATTCTTGGACATCTTCAAATGCAGCAACCGCTTTGTGGCCTAGATTGTCAACAATTTCACGTCCCAATAACAACCTTCCATCAGATTTTTATCTACGTAACGGGGATTTTGTAAAAATAAAAACCATTGAATTTGGTTATACGATCCCATTCAAGATAAAAGGGCGTGATGATGCAAGTTGTTTAAGAATTTATTTATCTGGAAATAACATTTATTCCTGGAATCATTTAAGGTCTTTTGGGATTGATCCTGAATTCCCTAACGCTGGATTTAACACTAATTACCCTTATCTAAGCACTTATACATTTGGGGCTACATTTAAATTTTAGTCTTAAATAAATATTAATTATGCTAAAAAATATAATTCATCCGCTTTTTCTTTTATTAATTATTTCTTCATTTTTTTCTTGTAAGAAGAACTATTTGTCATATTCTACCAACGAGGGCACCTATTATTCACAGCAAGTATGGTATAGTGACAGAAATACACGTAGTTTTTTGAATGATACTTATAATGGGCTTTCTACGCCAACATCTACTGCAAGCACTAAATCTTTGGCTAGTAGGTATAATATAGATGGAAGTGGCGGCATGCTATCAGAAGGTAGTGATGAAGCAATATCGTCGAATCCATCTTCTACTATGTATAATTTTTTAAATGGAGGATGGGGATCAACAACTTTAATTGATGATAATTATTCTGTCTTGTACAATTATATCAGACGTACAAACATGTTTTTAGCGAATGTTGGAACAAGTTCTGTTTACCCTGCTACTGATACTGTTGAATTAAAAAGTGAAGCTTTCTTTTTACGTGCCTTCTTTTATTTTGAATTACTAAAAAGGTACGGAGGTGTTGCAATAATTACAAAAGTTTTAGCTCCAACCGATAACTTGAACCTTCCTCGAAATACATACAATGAAGTTGTCACACAAATAATTAAGGATTGTGATTCTGCCTTTGTAGGATTGCCATTATGGAATGGTGTACAAGGGAATACTTATGATAGCCTCACTTGGGATGATGGGGCAAGGGGACGAGCCACCCGAACCGCAGCATTAGCGTTAAAGTGCCGTACATTATTATATGCTGCAAGTCCATTGAATAATCCTTCAAATGATTTATTGAAATGGCAAGTAGCAGCGGATGTTGCAAAACAAATAATCCAATATAACGTTCATGGGTTATTGGCTTCTACAGACTACTCTACTTATTGGGATTACGATGTATCTTCATTAGCATATAATAAAGAAGTGATTTTTGCGACTTCTGCCCTTCAAACAAATGCAATTGATCAACATAATGCACCGATAGGTTATAGTACTGCAAACGGTTTGTGTAATCCAACTCAAGATTTAGTTGATGCATTCGAAACGACTAAAGGATACCCTATTAACGATTCAAGATCTGGTTACAATCCGCAAAATCCTTATTTCAGAAGAGATCCGAGACTAGGATATTTCATAATTTGCAATGGTTCATCTTTTAAAGGAAGATCGGTACAGACCTTTCAGGGGGGATTAGATAATGTTGCTACCAACTTAAATTCTACAAAAACAGGGTACTATTTACGTAAGTTTTTATCAGAATCAGCCACTTGGAACACTACAACTAATGTATCGAGACGAAGACCATGGATCATTTTCAGATATGCTGAAATTCTACTAAACTATGCCGAAGCATTAAACGAGGCTCAAGGTCCAGTTCAAGGTGTCTATGATGCCATAAACACTTTAAGAACACGAGTGCAACTTCCTGCTTTGCCAACAGGAATTACACAGGATAGCATGAGAATTCGAATTCAAAATGAACGTCGAGTTGAACTTTGCTTTGAAGACCATCGCTTTTTTGATGTTAGAAGATGGAAACAAGGTAATATTTATATGAACGGTAACATCATGGGGATGAATATAGTTAAAACCGGATCGGTACTTACTTATACTCCCGTACCTGTTGGAACAAGGATCTGGAATGACAGAAACTATCTTTATCCATTTGATCAGGCAGAAATTTATAAAAACCCAAACCTGATACAGAACCCTGGGTATTGATTATATATAACAACACTTTTTAACGACAACATACAATAGTATGAGTAATGATTTAGGAGGAGGAGATATTGAATTATGGGATGGATTTCTGAAAGGGGACTCAGCTGCATTTGATATTTTAATGAAGAAATACTATAATGACTTGTTCTATTATGGGCAGAAGTTCTCCTCTGACGTTGAATTAGTGAAAGATTGTATTCAAGACGTTTTTTTAACACTTTGGAAAAATAGAAAGAATCTTAGTCATACCCAATTTGTAAAGTTTTACTTGCTTCGTTCAGTCCGTAGACAAATTGCGGTTTGTACCGAAGGTGAAAAGAAGTTTTTTTCAAAGCATAAACTTGCATTTCAAGATGGTTCATTTACAGTGAATGATAAAGAAGTGGAGCTTATTAGAAAAGAGAATCTACAACAAAAGGTTACTCAAGTTGAAGGTCTATTAAATGAATTACCTAAAAGACAACAGGAAATAATTTTTCTTAGATTTTATATGGATGCAGATGCAACTCAGATTTCAGAAATCCTACAAATCAAAAAGCAGTCTGTATATAACTTATTAAACGAGGCTTTAAAACGCTTAAAAACGAATCACCATTAGCATTAAACAATAATCAGCAGCCAAATCCATTATTCCACTACTAGCTTTAATGAATTTGAAAATGACTTTCCAATTACTTTAATAATAAATACACCATTCCCTAGTTTTTTAGTGTCTAATGAATAGACTTTTTGTCCAAAATGATTCGTTATGTTTTCTGAATAAATTCTACATCCAGTCAAATTTGAAATTTCAATTTTTAATCTAGAGTCAATACATTTTCTGAAAACAAGATTTACAATTGTGTGTGCTGGATTAGGAAATAAATCAAATGCAATATCATTATTGTAATCTTCATTAGAAATTACTTTTGTTTCTGAATATATTTTTTCGCCAACTGAATTAATAACTTCTATTTTGTAATAATTCCTGCCAGACTCTGGTGAATTATCTACGTAAGAATATTCATTTTTTACAGGGTCTATCAGGCAATTGTTCGAAAGAGTCAAAAAATTGATTCCATCTGTAGAACGTAAGACTTGAAATGAATTGATCAAATTATTGTCTTTAAATTGCCAAGACAATTTCACCCTTTTTTCCACTGTTGAAATATTAAATTCTAGTATTTCTATTGCCAATGGCCATAAAAGTGCTGTTGAGACCTGATTAGAAATACCGCTTTGAAAGAATGGATTTACAGCAATAACAACGTAAAAATAGTTTATACCAGATTTCGCAGTTGTATCAGTATAGAAAGTATCTATTATTGCAGATGCTATAGTTGAGTAAGGACCACCTGTGGTTGTACTTCTTTTCACTATATAAGTTAATGCTTTTAAAGCCGTTCTCCATTTCAGTAGGATTGTCTTAGTATTTGGTGTAGCAATCAGTTTGTTTGGAATATCAGGTAATCTATCATCGGCAGGAATTGATTGAAACCTACCTCTTAAAATAGCAATTTTTTTATCCGCAGCAGTTAATGCATTCTTAACTGCATTGTAAACGGTGGGTTTTCTTTTAAACATGGAATCCCATATAAGGCAATCACAGTCCGAACCTTTCCATGATGTCGAATCATATAAACCCCAAGCCACAAATGTTGTAAAGTTATAATTGGCAACAGCAGCAGTTACCATGTTTGTCCACGCAGTTGGAGGATTTGATGCATGCATCATATCTGTTTCTGTCATTCCTACCCGGAGTCCGATATCCCCAAACCTTTTTATGTTTGCAGCAATAGAGGGTTCTGCTGCATAATTGTTAATATGGCTTTCCATTCCCACACCATGGATTGGAATTCCTCTTCCAACCATCCTTTTTACAAATGCATAAATTGTATCTGATTTTTGCTTTTCACCAGAATAAATCATTTCCCCTCCATAATCATTTAGATATAAATAGGCTTTGGGATCTGCACGATGTGCAAAAACAAAGGCAGAATCTATATAATCATTCCCAATAATACTTTGCCAATGAGTAGCCTTTAAACAATTGCCGTTAACAGGCGTATCTAAAATAGCCTCATTTACAACATCCCATTCAGTTATTCTTCCTTTAAAATGTCCCACCACACTATCGATATGTGTTTTCATTATTTTAAGCATTCCATCCCTTGTTGGATTACCATGTACCGAATAATACCAAAGCCATCCTGGTTCACTCCAATGCCAAATTAGGCAATGTCCCTTGACTTTAATACCATGTTTCTGGGCAAAATCAACCACCGAGTCGGCAAACTTAAAATCAAACTTTCCTTGTTGTGGTTCTACATAATTATACTTTAATGAATTGCCTGGGATTGTAAAATTGTAATTATAGGATAGAGAATCCTGCATACGTTGAGAAAGTCCTTGGGTAGGTGAACCGAAATTTAAGTTTATAGCCTTAGCATAATCTTTCAATGCCTGTCCAGAAACATTTTTTATTATACAGCTAGTAAATAAAAATATCAACATTAAAATTTGTGTTGAATATAATCGCTTTTTATAAAAACTTTTTTTCAAATGACCAATCATTACATTATTATTTAGTAGTATTTTGAGAAGGATTAATACATTAATAAAGGACAATGGTTAATTGAATCTACTGTTTTAAAAAAGATATACTTGTTTAGAACTCCTAACTACTCTTTTTATTAAACTTAATATTCGTTAAAGTAAAAGTATCAGGAATAAAAAAGAAATGAGTATAAGTAATACAGAACAGATATAAATTAATTACCAC
>CANCKV010000008.1 GCA_947378615.1 Chitinophagaceae bacterium
ATTGGTGGATGGAGTGGGGGAGGAGTTCAGTTTGCACCCGATAGTTTTCGCATTCAATACAGGCAGTTTGGAACAACACGGTATGCATCAAATATTCAGATTATGGCCTATCATGAAGGGGATGAAACGTATAAATATGCTGAACAGGCAGGGCAAATAAAATTTCCCGATAAAAACAAGGATGGGCAACCACAAACCATTACGTTTCCTCAAATTGGCGAAATTAGAAAGGATACAAAGTCAATTTCATTAAAGGCGGTTTCGTCGGTTGGGCTGCCTGTTTATTATTATGTAAAGGAAGGTCCTGCTATCATCAAGGATTGTCAATTATTGTTAGATCCTATTCCTACAAGAGCAAAATTTCCTATTAAGCTAACGATAGTGGCTTGGCAATATGGTAGAAGCATTGCTCCACAAATACAAACGGCTATTCCTGTGGAACAAGTTATTTATATAAAAGAATAGTGGTAAGTATGAAAATATGAAATATGAGTTATGAAATATGAGTTCATAACTCATAACTCATAGCTCATATTTCATTTTCTAAATAACCACTAACAACTAGATTAAGTCCACAGTATAATGACCTGATAAAACAGAAGACAGATTTACTACACAAAGAAATTTATTCATCGTATTGTCCACAAATTCATCAATAGTAATTGCCCTTGATTTTCCTGCTAATACAGGTACAATTGTATATCCTGTTGGCTCATCACCCTTTTTCTCTGCTAAATAATAGCCTAACTCTGCTAGCCCATCACTATCCACATCAATAATGTCAGTTAAAGCAAATCTCCTTTCTGCTATAAATTTAAAGGCCTCAGCCTTTACTAAACTGACAAATTCGGTTTGTTGTTTGCTACGAATAGTTTCTAGGTCAAATAGTACACTTGTAACTGAGGGGTCTTCTGGAAACTTCACAATGCATTGACCTAAAATACAAAACATCATATTGCAAGCGACTACTCTAGCCGATTCCACTTCGTCGCTGAGGGAGTTAGTTGTTCCCCTACTACCCGTTTGTGAAGTATTAGCTGTTATAAGGGAGTTACTAAATGAGGTTACATCAGTCAACGTTGTGGTCAATCCTGCTTTTCCAGTAAGAGAAGTGACCAATTGGCTCACAGCATTGATACGTGATAGAATCGTTCCTTTTTGAAAGATTTTATGTCCATGGGGAAAAATAGACATATAAACCGACGTGCTTTTGGCAAACAACGCCTGCACAGCCCTATCCCAATTGCCAATTTTGAGAGGACTCAATTGTGAAATTAATTGAGCGATAGTAACTGTTGCTCCTTTTTGAGAACCACCTTGCGCTTTCCAAGTGTTGTAGGCGGCCACTAAAGCAAGGTGAAGCGGATGATAGGCAAGATAAAGCGGCTCATAAAAAGGGTCGTTACCTTTTGCAAATAACTGTGCATCAGTATAAGTGGAAATTTTGACTGCTTTTTTAAAGTTCTTTTTTGTAGAATTAAAAAAGGGGTTCTGAAAATAAAGCCACGGCTTCTTAATCATAATTCATATTTTTTACAACCTGTGAAAATAATTCTTGCAACTTACGTTACTATATGCCATTTTAGAACACTTTAACCCTAAAATTGAATAATAAATATTTATCTTGGATTGAAAAAAAATAAACATTTTTTTTATTGCTTTTTATTAATCATAACGGTCGTTCATCTTTTAAATTTAGTCAGCAAGTCATAAGATGCATCTTATGATATACAAACTTGAGTTTTTATGTCATTGATTGCTTCTGATGACATACAAACTAGAGTTTTAATGTCATCTATTGCATCTCATGCTGTATAAACTTGAGTTTGAGTAGCATCTGCTGCATCTGATGACATACAAACGTGAGTTTTAGTAGCATCGACTGCATCTCATGTCATATAAACTTGAGTCTGAGTATCGTATGATGCAGACGATGCTGTTCAGACTCTTTTTTGGACTGCATTAAAGAATAGGTTATTGGTCGCTCAACGTTACTTAATGTCAAATGAGAGTTTAGGTGTATCAATTCTTTGACTTGTAGCATTCAATACTATTCGTTAGGCCTACGAGCTATGTATTTTTATTCGATGCACATTATCAAATCCTCGCATAAAGACTTCTCTAACTATTAAATTTCAAACAAATGACTCTTTTACCCAACTTTTCTACATCTTTGACAATTAGAAGGATCTTTTTGGTGAAAATTTATCTGATATAGGAAACTTCCTGCATTTCGATTAAACTGATTAATACAGACTGTTTATCACTCAAACAATTAAAGATGAATAAATTATTAACTCACTTCTTCTTCCTCGTAATATTATTCCTATCTGTAAGTTCCTGTACTGCCCCACTACGATTTCCTAAAATTAAAAATAATACTGTTGCTAATTTATGTATTGATTGGAGGTATGGAAAAAAGGTTAATGATATTTACAAACCTAAAATTGACTCTACTATGGAAGAATTAATTGATAATTTCAACGACAACAATCATTCCTTTCAAATACATAAAAAGAAAGTAGGAGAAAAAGCAGCATTTATCATTGAATTATATAGGGGGAAATTTGTAGGTGATGGTGAGATTGTGGCTAGTTATGTGATATCTACTTTAGGACTTATTTTTGCACCAATTTCCACTGAGTCTGCGACAAATGGGCAATCAATTTCATTCTTTTACTATTTTCCGGGTGATATTTTTAGGTACACGGCATATCTATCTCCAACAATTACCAATAATAAGCTGAATCGATATACTTTTATTAAGCATTCAATCACATCAGATGCGATGTTTACCGGGAAATCACGAAGGATGAATGTAATGTGTAGGACTTTTTATAATGAGATTTACAGTATTCTGAATAATCTTGACCCTACTGTTCATATTGGAAAATGAATTACTTCAACTGTTCTTTGAAAAAAAGTACTTTATATTGTTAATACTTTAGAGACAATTATTTCAATAAAACGGATGTCCCACTTAGTGAAATCGGTTCTTTTGAATCATGATCTATATAAAACAGCGTCCAAACATAAGTTCCTACCCCTTGACTCACTCCATTTATGGTTCCATCCCAACCACCACTTGACCAATCAGTAGTTTGATAAACTAGTTGCCCATAACGGTTATAAACCTTGAAAATCAGGTTGTCTGCCTTAAATGCATTTAAGGGATAAAGCTTATTATTTACCTGTTCATTTGGTGTAAAGGCACTCGGTACTGCAATGTAGCAATTAGGAATTACCTTCAGGTTATTGTAGGCAGTATCAGTACAGTAATTGCCTTCTATCGCAAGTGATATTTGATATACTTTAGTAGAATTTGTTTTTGAATAAGATTGCGGAGGAGGATTTTGTGCATAAGAACTGTGACCATCCCCAAAATTCCAGAACCAATTCTTGATGATGCCAGTACTGCTATCTTTAAATATTGCTGTTTCTTTTGGACAAATGAATCCTGTATATTCTATACTTCCATTATCCACTTTTTGTATAGAAAAATTAGCTTTTACAGTGTCATTTTCATTGAGAAAATTTATCGTTTTTACCTTACTCGTATCCGCACAACTATTATTGGAAACTATTAGATAAACATGCTTTGGTGTAAGATTTACATAGTTAATGATAGTGTCCATAGCTGTGCTCCTCAATGTATCATCAATATACCATCTCCAATTATTTACACTATTAGAACCATCATGAGAATATTCAACATTCGCCTCTCTGCAGCCGTAATTAATTTTAGTTTTAAATGTTGAATTTGCCGCATTTAGGGCAACTATGTTGATTGAATTTCCTAGCCGAGTGGGAATTTTACATCCATCTACCAAAGAAGTACCGTCTTTTGCAAGTTTATTTGTAATCAAATAATTTCCAGGAACCATAATTGGAGCGTGAAGATAGAGACTGACATTGTTGAAAAGGGTGTCGCTACAATTACAGTTCGCAGAGTCAATCATCACACTAGATGGACCTGTAACCGTGAAATTACTTCCATATTTGTCAAGACTATTACACATTAATGACTTGTTGAAATGAAATGAGACCATTTTGGGGGCACATGAAACAGGCTGTACCTTATCTATTTTAGCGGCGTTTCCTGGTCTAATTGTAATAGATTGATAAGCGCTCGTATCATAGCATCCTATTGCATTTTTAACGATTAACCGAGTTTGATACGACTTGAAAGTATCAAGTGATGGATAGCTTTCATTTGGAGGATTCGCCAAAAGACTTGAATCCTTATTGCCAAATAGCCATTTCCACCCTTTAAGTATTCCTTGACTTTGATTGGTAAATTGTGCTACATCAGTTGGGCAGATGGTATCATGAGCAATACTAAAAGCAGACTTTACTAGATGATCTAAAGGAACGATTGGAACAATTGAGGAATCGGAACAGTAATCATTCCAAACCTTCAATTTTAGTAGCATGGGAGAGAAGTTGTTATAAATGATACTACCTATATTTTTTGATAATATCCAATTATTATCTAAGTTCCATCTACTACTATCACGAAGATTATTGTCATCCGTTCTAACAAATAATGTGTCCTGCTTACAACCAATATGAATAGTGTCCTTGATATGAGCTAATACAATATGAGCCGCAGTAAAAGGTAATGTGGTATCGGGTGTCCGGATATTACATTCATTGATAATGCTATCTCCATTTGTTGATTGATGAAGACGCAACGAATAAGTGCCGTTCATTTTAATTGGTTTTGAAAGGCTGATATGAACATTTGTTCCCATTATTCCTTGACAATCAACCTTTGCCTCGAGTACCTTTAAGGAGTCAGGACCCTTTACAGAAAAGTTGCTTCCATCCAATTTTATAGAAGAACAAAGAATTGAATCTTCAAAAACCAATTGAATGATGGAATCAGAACATCCTACATTGGTAATACTGTCTGCATAGATGGGCTTCGACGATTTGACTAATAAAATCGATTTCGCAGTATCGGAACATCCCCGTCTATTAGTTACAATCAACTGTACGTTATAAGTTTTCTTCGAAAATACAGTGGGATAATATTGAAGTGGGGGCAGACTATCTAGACTTGTATTCCCATTCCCAAAGCTCCATTTTCGACTCGTAATTTTTGCTGATTTGCTGATGTCAATGAACTTAGCTGCTGTATTTGGGCAGATGGTGTCAGGATGAATAAAGCCTGCTTTAATAGTACTATCAATTGGGGTAATAGTCCTAGTGAAGGTATCGGTGCAAATTCCATTCGAAACAACTAACGACAAAGGTTTGGAATTAAATGTTGAATAAACAATCGTATCGATTGGTCTGTTGCCTATCAAGACATTATTGAAGTACCATTGCCAACTTGTCGCGTTATTATTATTAGGCCCCATACCATAGAATGAAGCGGCTAAAGAATCGCCTTTACAATTAATACTTATGGGAACTACGTTATAACGGCCACTAAGACTATCTTTTGCAGTAACCTGAAAGTTTAAAAATGAACCTATTGGAGTCGGAATACTACATTCGTTAATGAGGGTAGATAGGTTGACATTTCTTTTTAGCGTAATTGTGTATTTGCCACTTGTGGAAATTGGGCGAGTAAGGTTTACATATATTACAGAAGAAACACCATTCGAGTCGCAATCAGTAGTTGCATTTGCAATGCTTACATTTGGATTCAATGGCGGTCCTGTAATAAAAAAATCACTGCCATCTTGTGCAACAGAGTTACATCTAATTGGTCGTTGAAAAACTAGCTTCAATTGTTGAGGCATACAGGGCAATGGAGTAGTAATACTATCCATCGGTGTAGGCAATTCAGTTATTTTGGTAAAATTAAAGGTGTCATTAATTGGGATGCCCGTTCCACAAATATCCTGAATGGTATGCCCACTGCTACCATTTTGAGTATATAACTGATAATTGCCTGTAGGCAGGGGTGTTTTTAAATACACTATAAGTGAATCCGTGTCATAACCTGTCCTACATCCCCATCCCCTAGCAGAATCTTTTGTTGGATTTGTGCTGATAGCAAAATCACTACCATCGCCAGTAATTGAGCTACAGAGCATTTTTTTGTTCAACTTTAATTTCACTTTTGTGCCATCGCAACTTATTCTTACAGATGTGATGTTCGGAGAAACTGGGTCTGTTATTGTGGCACTTCCTGCACTTGATGCATCAAAGGAAAGGTTGTATCCCACTTTTGTAGGTGTATAAAGAAAGAAATGACTAACTAACAACAGGTATTTATGCCCCTTGAAAATCATGGGCATTGCACTAATGTTTGGGTTGTCCGTACCACCACAAACCTTAGTATTTTGTCCCGTTGCCCCTGTTCCTGTAGTTCCAGGATTCCCTGACCAATTGCAGGCAACCAACAAGGAAGAATCAGCATATACATCAGCAGAATCTTTTGTAACATCAAAGAGTTGCCAATCATAATCATCTCCTCTATTTATTGGAACAATAGAGAATCCTAAAGTGCCCGTTTTGAAACAGGTGAATTTATACCAAAATGGATTAACATCTGTATAAGGGGCATCACCACCACAGGGCATCACCGGAATAGGTCTTCCTCCACATAGAGGAACACTTGTTTGAGAAAAGACGCTATTGCCACAGACAGGAAAAGAAGATTCTGGATTCTGACCAATTTCAGTACAAACAGTTTGTGCTTTCGTATAGGAATACGAAAGCACCATAAAGAGTATAAATAAAAGTATTCCCTTTTTGAACAGCATTGTACAGATTAACAATCGATAAAAATAATAACTCTTTGTGAAAAAATAAGCATCTGTTAATTTATTGAAAATAGTTTGTCAAGAGATTAAGTGTTATTCACGATGTTAGTAATGAGAGCTAGTGATGAATTATGAATTATGAGTTGATTGGTAAGTCTGAAATTGGAATGAAAATTCATTTGATGTAATAAAGCATTACAAATTACAACTCATAATTCATCACTCAACGCTCATCACTCTTAACTTATCACTTTGTACAAGCTTCCTCCCTTCTCAAATAATCTATCCACACGTTTCTCTATTTCAGGAACTTTTTCTACCGGCGGCGCATGATGTGGTTTAATTCTTGCATCAATCACAAATGGGCCTACGCATCCCCAATGTTTGTTCTTTGTGAATGAATCAATTCCATAAATATCATGAGAAGGATTACAGCGAGTGTATGTTGCCCATAAATAATTAGATAACTGATGTGCTAGAAATGAACTGTCATCACAAATAACAATTTGTGCTATACCATCAATTCCAATACTCTTTGAAAGTTGCTCATTTAAGCTGTCCATTTCTTTATGGGCAGAATCATAGTCAGTAAACTTTTTAGTTTGTAAGGCAATGACACCCGGCATGACTAATTGAGGGTTTTCAAATGACTGCAACTCTTTAAACTTATCGGGCACGGACCTTGACAAATCTCTTTTTTTATCTCCATAAGCTGCAAATACCACTTTACTTCCGCTATTGATACTCGTACCACTATAATCGAGGGTATCAATAGTTGTATTGGTATAGAAATGAATATTTCTGGTCAATTCAATTCTTTCAAATATATATTCAAAGAATGCCTGAATATTGTGTGTGGTCAATCTATTCGTATCATCGGCGGTGATGAATAAAAATTTGGCTAAGCTTAATTGCCCTGTTCCCAATATATGATTGGCAATAGTGAGCAATTCTGCAGGTGCTTTTGTGGGCAGATAGGGCGTATATCTTTCACTTCCAATTGCCAATAACAGCGGATGTACTCCTGCAGCATCAACGGCATGTACTTCCTTTACACCTGGAATTTCTGTAGCAATGGCACCCCCTGCCAATTCATGAATTAACTCTCCGAAACTTGTATCCTCCTGAGGAGGCCTTCCTACAACTGTAAAAGGCCAAATTGCATTCTTTTTTGCATATACCTTATGAACACGCATCAATGGAAACGGATGTTGCAGAGAATAATAGCCAAGATGATCGCCAAAGGGACCTTCAGGTTTATTTTCATTAGGATATATTTCCCCTGTGATGACAAAGTCAGCATCCGTACTGATGGCAAATCCATCCTGATAAGTATATCTGAACCTCCTCCCTGCCAATGCGCCTGCAAAAGTCATCTCACTGATACCCTCAGGAAGCGGCATGACTGCCGCAAGACTATGCGCAGGAGGACCGCCAACAAAACAACTGACCTTTAATGGAAGTCCTTTTCGATTTGCCTTTGTTTGATGAATACCAATTCCTCTATGTAGCTGATAATGTAATCCTATCTCCTTATTTAATTCATAGTCATTGCCTGTCAATTGTACTCGATACATGCCCAAGTTGGAACGCATAATTCCAGGCGAGTCGATATCCTCCGTATAAACCTGTGGAAGAGTAACAAAAGCACCTCCATCCATTGGCCAATGATGTATTAAGGGTAGGTCACTAATATTTATTTCCTGATATAGAACGGGTTTTGATAAAGGATTCTTTAATGGAAGTGCATTTATCGCAGCTAATGCGGCCTCAATTTTTTTGAAAGGTTGTTTAAGTGCTGCCATTGGATTCTGTTTCAATTCAATCAATTGTTGAACTAAATTGAAAGTATCTCTGAAAATAAACTTGCTCCTTTCAAGAGTCCCAAAAATGTTAGAAGCTGCTCTGAATGGAGTCCCTTTGTAATTGCTTAAAGGTGATTTTTTTACATTCTCAAACAAGATTGCAGGTCCCTTAGCTTCATATAATCTCAAATGAATTGCGGCCATTTCCAAATAAGGATCTACTTCCTCAGTAATCCGTACTAGATGTTTATTTCTCTCTAAATCAAGTAAGCAGTCTTCTAAAGTTTTATATGCCATGAGTTAAGAACAATTTCATTAAGGGGAATGTTGCGTTGCTGCAAAAGTAAAGTTGTTCAAAGTAATTGGATTGAAGAAAATTTATATAGACTATTAAAAGCAATGCATCAACAATAAGTTTGATTACATTTTAATCATTCACTAAATATTGGTTGATTGTTTTGATAAGTTCTTTTCCGGAAAATGGTTTGGTAAGATAGTCATTAGCGCCTGCAGAAATGCCTTTGTTTTTATCTGCAATATCTGCCAAAGCGGATAAGAAAATAAAAGGAATGTTTTTGGTTGATTCATTATCCTTAATCATTCTTAGTAGTTCAAACCCATCGACCTTCTCCATCATTACATCACTTAAGATTAAATGAGGAATATTGTTTTTTGCTAATGATATTGCATCCATCGCATTAGATGCCTTTAGCGTATTGAAGCCATTGAACTCAAGTATAGAAACAATATTCTGAAGTAACAATAGTTCATCCTCTACAACTAATATCGTTTTCTTTTCTTGCATGTTGCTAACTTAATATTAATAGGGGATTTTTATTGAGAAGATAGTACCGTTGTTTACTTTGCTTTTAATACTTACAGAACCATTGTGTTGATTGACAAAGTATTTTACTACTACTAATCCTATGCCTGTTCCAGGAATATTTGCAACATTACTTCCTCTAGAAAAAGAAGTGAACAGTTTGGCTATATCTTCTTTGTAAATTCCAATTCCAAAGTCCACAATTGAAAAAGTAATGTAAGTCTTGCTGTATCTGAGTCTTAGCTTTGGAGACTTATTTTGACTCGAATATTTAAATGCATTATCAATAAGGTTCTGAAGAATATGCCGAACCATCTTGGCATCGAAAGGAAATAATCTTTCACGTCCCTTTACTTCTACCTCTAAATGTCTGTTATCCTTCCAAGGTGAATAGGAACTATTTACAATTGAGTTGACGAACTCAATTAATGAAACCTCTTCTGGATTAAATTCAATTTTTCCTGCTTCAATCTTGCTTATCATCAAGATGTCATTCATGAAAGTTGTCATCCGTTCTACTTCACTAAGAATATGATTAGCATAATTGTCAATTTCTTCTTTTGGCTTATCATTTGCCAACATCATCTGAATTATTTCTGCACATGAAGATATAATTGCCAAAGGAGTTCTCATTTCGTGAGAAACCATATTAACAAAAGCAGACTTCAATTCGTTAAGTTCCTTTTCCCGCTTTACAACTTCTAATAAATTTTCTTCCACCGCTACTTCGCTTGTGATATCATTAAATACGGCCACAATGCTACTTTGTTTATTTTCGTTATTCACTGCTACTTTACTTATGTTGTAATTTAACCAGTTCTTTTTGTTGTTTTTTTCTGCTAAGTTTAATCTTCCATCAATATTATTATTCTTTCCTGCAAGTAACCCAAACAAATGACTATAAAAAGAATATTCTTTAATGGGAATGTGGGCAAACATGTTGCCTTCAAATGTATCATTAATTAACTCAATAGAATATAAATTTTTGAAAGCGTCATTTAGAAAGCTTACTTCTAGATTGTCATTAGCTATTATCACTAAGTCTTTTACTCTATTTAAAGCATTCTGATATTGTGTTATTAGTTGTTGAAACCCAGATAAAATAGCTTTTTGTTCAGTGATATCTATTGAATAGCTAACGATTTTGTCAATTGAATTATTAAATGAACGAATCGGGAAGAAAAAAGTTTTATAATGAACAAATTTTCCATATTCATTGATGACACTCTCTTCAAATTGTGTTAAAATACCATTTATTAAGGTATTGCTAAAACAGTTTGATTTTACAATACTTTCAGGTGTAGGAATGTTATAATGTTGGTTATACTGAACCTCTGTTTTGCCCATTATAAACATTCTTTTTTCATCATCATTTATAGCAGCTTTATTTACAAAAAGATATTCTTTTTCACTATTAAAAACTACTATTGGAGAAGGTAGATTATTAACTATCTGTTCGAAGAAGGCATTGTTAAAACCTGAATTTTGTAAATTGGTTGAAGTGGAAATTGTTATTTCTTTATAGACCCACAAATGGCCTGTTATTTTGTTATTAACGATGACAGGAGAATAATCACGTATAAGGGAGCGTCCATCACGCAAAAATATCTCTTCACCTGAACATGGATTGCCTGATTCTATCATTTCTTCAATCCTATAAATAAAGCGGGAAGGATTTTTAAATAAGAAACTTGAGGCAATAACACCGTCTTCGTAGTTCGAGCCAATGATAACATCAGGTGCAAACTTAATCTTGAAAACAGAACAGAACTTTTCGTTAACAAATTCTACAACTCTCTCGGAAGATTCAAAAAGAATAGCATCAGAAAAGCTATTCAGTATTCCTGAAAGTTTCTGACGTTCTAATTGATATATTCCTGTTGTATTCATTCGTCTTTTCTATTAATATTTTATTTTTAAGAGAATCAAAATCTCAATCTTTTAATACCATCCTCCCTAAAACCTAGTACTTATAACTTACTACCTTGTTCTACCTTTTCAAAACCTTAGCAAGTAATTCAGATTTAGATCGAACTTCTAGCTTTACATAAATACTTTTCAAATGATCATTAACTGTTGTTGATGAAATTCCTAATACATGCGAAATCTCTTTATAGGTCAATCCCTTTAGCAACTCATTCACTACGCCTCTTTCCCTAGCAGTCAACTTTGAAGTGACATCTTCAAAAGAGTCTTGTGGTCGATGAATCTTATGAAACAATTTCAAGGCAACGGCAGGAGTTATCAATGCGCCTCCATTACGAATTATTTCAATGTTACCAAGCAGGTCTTTTACCTTAAAAGGCTTTAACAAATAACCATTTGCCCCTCTTTGGATACAATCAAAAACTATGTTTTCATCATCATTACCTGTTACTACAATAATGTGTACCTCGTTCCATTGTTGCCGAATAAAAGTAATCCCTTCTAATCCTGAAATACCGGGTAACCCTAAATCTATTAAAATAAGGTAAGGTTCCTGAACGTCATCAGTTTTATTCAAAAAAGCTTCTACACTATTAAATGAAAAAGACATCTCTACATCTTTCTCCATTTTAATGCAATCCTCAATATTGCGCCTTAAAGAATGGTCGTCTTCTATTATGCCAACCGAAATCATATTTGATAATTTAATTTAAACTAAAAAATGTGATTTTCATTTTACTAATATGCATAACAAAAAAATGAAAGTTTGCTTCATATTTCTGTTTCTACATGGAAAAGGAAATAACGACGGTTTAATTCAATAAAGGTTAGTTAAAGAGCAATCACAAAGATGCAGAAGTTTACTGAAATTCAAATTCCCTTAAACAAGGGAGAATCCTTCGACTTAATAAAATTGGGTTATTTTGACACAATATTAAATCATTATTTTAATATCCTGCTTTATATAATATTTCAAGCATTGCTCTTCTTGACTTATAGGTAAGTTTAATTTGGTTACTGATCATTCTAGCCATCGGTTCTCCATTTTCAATCCTACACATTTTAGTGAAAATCTGTACGATGTATTCATAATGCCCTCTTCCAGTATTGTCGTTAGCATATTTAATAATTGCTTTCTGAAAGAGTTGTAAAGTTTCAAATGGAAATTGTTTATGGAAATGAATATGATATTCTTCAAGTCTTGAAAGATTAAAGTATTGTGCAACATATTTAAAAAGGTGCTCTGTTTCTTTTTCGTTGACAAGTATTTTCGCTACGTTGTCAACAAAACCTTTATTACCATTCTGATAATTGTTTATTAAACTCTCTTTTTGTTTCTGCCATTCTTCCTTCGAAAAGGTACTTCTATAAATCTCAAAATAATTTTCGAAATAATTTCTTTCAATAAATTTGAAAGAAATGGAACGTATTGTTGGTACATCATTTTCCAACTGACTAATTTTCAGTAGTAACTCTTCAAAGTGCCTTAAATGTGATTGATTGGTAGTTATTGAGAATGCGTCATTGATAAGTTTCTTTGCCTTTCCAAATTCTTTGGCATTAATATTCTCTTCAATTATTATCTTTCTGAATTTGAAGAATTGAATATTATCCTCCATCAATTCATACGCTTTTTTATCTAGATTATTTATTTGATAAAAATTGACGACTCTTGTAATGATATCTTCTGTATCTGTTGAATCCTTATCATTAATGTCTTCTAATAAATCCTCTTGAAGTTCAATAAATTTTTTCTTTTGTAGCTCTGTTTGAGCCAATATTGCCAAAAGTTTATGAAATTGCTCAAAGATTGATGTATTTGCATATTTTTCTAGAGATTGTTCTGAACAACAATAGTCAAAAAGCTCCTCTGCCATTTTTTTGTCTTCCAAAGCAGCACTCTTGAATATTTCAAAGGGTAGTTCTTGGTAATCAGGATTAAGATATTCCAAAACTTCCTCTTCAATATTTTCTTTCCAAGACGCATATTCTTCTAAGCATGCCTTTGCTATGTCAATAGCTTCTTCAAATTCTTTTTTATTAACATGTTCAGATGCTAAATTTAGCCACTCATCAAGTATATCTATTTCAGGACAGTAATCATAATCTGAATAAAGTTCATCCATATCAAAATGAATTTTATCTAATTCTGATTTAAGGATTGCGTTCAATGACTTTGACTCTTTATTGACTACTTTGCTTAGAAAAGTTAATTGGATTTTCTTTGATAATTCTTCATTATAACGGACATAGTCAATAATAAAATTGCGTAATTCCTTTTCCGATACCTTTTCGATGATATTTTTAATGGTTAGTTCTTCCAACTTTTTTTGTGAGTTAAATGCCGCATCATTTCTTTTTTCATCGATCGCAGTTCTTATCATCCCAATATGTTTGCAGGGATATCCATCGCTAGGGCAGCTACAAGAAAAAAATGTAGTTTTATTTCCATCAACCTTTATTTTGATGGTATATTGACCATAGTTACCCTGATATTTTGCAACCCAAAAGTCTGCTGCAGTCTCTTGTAAAGAAATTATGCTACTATTCATATCGGTGACAAAATTATGAGGACTACGTTTTTAAAAAATAGAAAGTGTATAAATGTGTTCAATTAATTATAATTAAAACTATTCTGTTGATATTGCAATAGAAATAGAAAGCCCCGTCTTAAATATTTAAGACAGGGCTGTTATAAAAAGTATTTAGAAAATGTTATTCTACTTTAGTCAACTTAATTACGTTCGTAGGCAAATGTAAGTGAACTGGGGTACTACCCGTATTGATTACTACATCTCCTGACTTTACCAATCCTTTTTGTTTCAAAACTCCAATTTGATCTTCAATCATATTATCTAAGCTATCTTCCTGATCAAAATAGAACGCCCTAACACCCCAACTAAGACTCAACTGATTTACTAAAGATTTTTCTTTTGTAAAAACATACAAAGGAGATGCTGGACGATAACTACTAAGCATAAATGCAGTCTTTCCACTTTGTGTCATTCCAATCAAGCCCTTTGCATTAATGTCGGCAGCAAGTTTGCAGGCATTATAACAGATGGCATCGCTATAAAAAGAAGGGGAATGTTGTTGAGGTCTCAAGTCGTCTTCCCTATTATAACGATATTCTTTTTCTTCCACTTCACCAATTATTTTACGCATTGTTTCTACTACTAATGCAGGATGTTGACCCGCAGCAGTTTCGCCACTTAACATTACGGCATCAGCTCCTTCAAGAACAGCATTTGCAACGTCTGTGATTTCGCTTCTGTTTGGTTTAACTCGGTCAATCATGCTTTCCATCATTTGTGTAGCAACAATTACAGGTTTTGCACGGTGAATACATTTACGAATTAAATCTCTTTGAATCAAAGGAATCTTTTCTACAGGTAATTCAACTCCTAGGTCACCACGAGCAACCATAATTGCATCACTTTCATTGATAATATCACGAATATTTACCAATGCCTCAGGCTTTTCAATTTTAGCAATGATTTTAGTCTTGCTTTTTTTCTCATCCAATTTACTTCTAAGAATAACGATATCTTTAACGCTTCTCACAAAACTAAGAGCAACCCAATCGCACTCTTGTTCAATAATAAAAGCTAAGTCAACTAAATCCTTGTCGGTTAAAGCAGGCAAGGAAATTTTTGTATCAGGAAGATTCAGCCCTTTTTTTGAAGATAAAATACCTCCAAGGGTAACTTCAACTTTTACATTCTTATCTTTCGTGATATCCACCACTTTTACTTCAATCTTCCCATCATCAATCATGATAATATTTCCTACTCGTACATCTCCGGCAAGATTTGGATAGGACACATAAATTTTTTCCATTGTACCTACACACTTCTCGTTGGTAAAAGTAAGAATGTCTCCAACTTTTAGGTCTAAGGCATTATTCTCAATTTCACCTACCCTTAATTTAGGGCCTTGTAAATCGGCAAGAATCGAAATGTTATGACCTTCCGTTGCATTAATAGCACGTATGTGTTTGATTATTTGAGCCTTATCTTCATGATTTCCATGAGAAAAATTTAGGCGAAATACATTTACTCCTGCCTTTACCAATGCAAGCATTTGATCGTAACTGTCGCACGCAGGGCCAATTGTCGCTACGATTTTTGTTCTTTGTTGTGAAATGTTGTGCATAGATGCCTTATCTTTTGATTGTTTGTTGTTGTGCATAAATATTTGTAAACATAACTATTTAATATTATCTCAAAAATAAAATTGCTTAATTGATTTCGAAAAGTTTCATTTAGTATAAGTAAAATCTTTAATTTCTGTTGTTTAAGCCACTCTATTAATTGTAGAATTATTTATTGTTAAATTAACTAGCTAATATTTTAACGATTTTCATCCACTCCTGACCAATTTTTTGTTTTTCTTTTACTGCCTTATCCAATGGAGTGTAATGAATTTTATTGTTGATAACACCCACCATTACATTATTTCTTCCTACCATCAAGCTTTCCACAGCATAATATCCCATGTGGCTAGCTATCAATCGGTCGCTACAAGTTGGGGAACCTCCTCTTTGTATATGTCCAAGAATACAAACTCGTGTGTCGGCTGCCGGAATTCTTTCCCTGATAATTTTAGCAATGTTCTCAGCACCACCAAACTTATCTCCCTCAGCTACAACTACCAAATTGACGAGTTTTTTTCTTCTTTCTTTTTCGTTCAAAGACTGAATCAATTCTTCAATGTCGGTGTCTGTTTCTGGAATTAATATATTTTCTGCACCTGTTGCAATTCCACTATGTAAAGCAATATATCCGGCATCACGGCCCATAACTTCAACCAAAAATAATCGGTCGTGTGCATCCATCGTGTCCCGAATCTTGTCGATTGCTTCTACTGCTGTATTGACAGCAGTATCAAATCCGATCGTGACATCACTACCTGCGATGTCTTTATCAATGGTTCCGGGTAGCCCAATACAAGGAATATCATATTCAGAGCTAAATTG
Source organism: Chitinophagaceae bacterium (assembly GCA_947378615.1). Lineage (GTDB taxonomy): Bacteria > Bacteroidota > Bacteroidia > Chitinophagales > Chitinophagaceae > Parasediminibacterium. The sequence goes on from CANCKV010000008.1 coordinate 16,255, forward strand.
CTGTGCCCCCCTAAAACTACCATCTCCTCCTATAACAACTAAACCATCAATACCATGTTTTACTAAATTGTGGTAGGCTTTTTCTCTTCCTGCTGGTTCACGAAATTCTAGACAACGGGCAGTTTTCAAAATAGTTCCACCTCTTTGTATGATGTTGGCAACACTTCTGTTTGTCATGTGAACTATATCGTCTTCTACCATCCCTGAATAGCCTCTCATAATGCCAAATACAGATAGTCCGTAATAGTTACCGGTACGTACGACCGCCCTAACTGCAGCATTCATTCCAGGAGCATCCCCTCCTGATGTCAGTACCCCAATTTTTGTAACTTTTCTCTTATCCATCTTATAAAAATATTTATTATTGTGACTTGAAATAGTTTCCTAAAGTGCCAAATGTAGGTAATTGATACAAAGTAACAATACATCTATTATTTGTTAATATTTACTTAACAGGGCTTCTTTAATGCTTTAGATTTATGTTTTTAGTGCTCAGAATGTAATATCCATAAGGCTTTTGCGAAAACGTTTTCATTTTAATGATATACTTTTTGGACTTTATTTTATTTCAATTATGAATACAATAATTACTGGTAGTAATGGTTATTTAGGTCAATTTTTATGTAATTACCTATCTGAAACAGGCATTAGTGTTAATGCCTTAAGTAGAGGAGAGAATAAGAATCCTTCAATAAATTCCCATAACTATTTTGGGGTAGATTTAACAGTAGAAAAGGATGTTTCGGGTGTGGTTGCTTCCATAAACCCTGAAATTATCATTCATAATGCAGCAATGAGTAAACCTGATGTTTGTGCATCAAATAAGGAGGCTTGCGTTTTACAAAATGTTACTGCAACTAAATATCTCCTTGAGGCTGCTGCAAAAAAAAATGCACGCTTTATATATGTATCCACTGATTTTATTTTTGGGGAAAACGGACCGCATTCAGAGGATACAATTCCTGATCCTCTTAATTTTTATGGGGAAACCAAGTTAATGGCAGAAGAACTCGTGAAAAGTAGTGGAGTCTCCTATGCAATCATGCGACCTGTATTTATTTATGGGCCTTGTTATGCAGGAATGCGCCCCACTTTTTTGCATTGGGTAAAAAATAGTTTGGAAAATAATAAGGCTATAAAAGTTGTTGATGACCAAAAGAGGACGCCTACTTATGTGATTGATATTTGTAAAGGGGTACATGCAATGATAATAAAGCAGGTAACAGGCAGTTTTCATTTAGCAGGAAAGGATATAATTTCCCCTTATCAGATGGCGATGAAAGTGGCAACAGTATTAGGTCTAAATGCCTCATTGATTGAACCGGTAAATTCTGATTCCTTTCCCGAACCTGTAAAGCGGGCAAAGCAATCAGGATTAACATTTGAAAGGGCCATTGTAGAACTAGGCTACTCTCCAATTAGTTTTGAAGATGGGATAAAGAAGACATTTGATTTATAAAAAGTAAGTCGTTAATCATAAACGAGGATTAATAGTGAAATTATCATCCTGTTAACGTCATTTGATTTCTTACCAAAAATTAG